>JADKJT010000031.1 GCA_016720905.1 Gemmatimonadaceae bacterium
CGATTTCGCCGCGCAGTTTTCCGCCGCCGCCCTGGTCAGGACCGACAGCCGCCCCTTGGTGTTCACCGCGTATGCGTCGCGCACCGACGTCGAACGCGCACCGGTCCCATCAGGGCGCTCAGCAGCGCCGCCCCACCGCAACGGCATGGGGATCGTCGAGCGGTCGCCGATGGGATCGTGACCCGCGTACCTGCGGTACGCTCGTATCGTCTGGCGCGAAATGGCGGTCGCTATCTCGCCTATCTCTTGGAAGACACCGGCGCAGCTGACCGGGGCAGAACAATTGCCGCGCCGGCGACGGGACCAGGCGGTCCGTGACAGCGGCTGCACGTCCCGCCACGCCTCGGCAGGAGACCGGCCCGACACTCGTGTTGCGCGAGCAACACCACCGGCACCGAGGTGCGCATCGATGAGGTGACCAACTACACTTTTGACGAGAACGAAGTGGTTGGGCTATGCCGAAACCACGCGCGACGGCAGGAGATGGCGCCTGTCAAATCCGCCTACTCACCGGTGGCGCGGTGCAAAACGCTGCTCGCCGGACGCGCCTCGTATCGTGGTTTCGCGTTCGATCGCAAAGGCGAACAGGTGGTGTTTCTGTCCGACGTGGGCGACAGCCCGTCTCGCCCCAGGATTCTCGGTAATATCCACGCGTCGTTGGTGCTGACCAAAGGGCAAACCAGCCCCGATTGCGGCATAGCAGGATTGTTGCCGGGACGGAAGCGCCGGAGGAGTGTTAAGTGCCGAGCGTGGTCGGGTGGATTTCACGCGCGAAGAAGGCAATGCCGTGCTGTTCGCGCGCTTTGGCGAATGTGCCGATGGACTCCATTCCGACCGACTCGCTGGCCGAGCGAGGCCATCTACGATCTGTGGCACTGGCGGGACACCAAGATCCAGCCGCAACACGAGCTTGACGCGGCGCGCGATCGCAATCGCCCGTACCTCGCCAAATCTACTGCCTGTCGACCAGCAGGTGGACGCGATTGACGAACGATTCGTTGCAGGTCACGCTTCAGCGCGATGATGCGAAGCGCGCGCTCTGCGTGAACAGCGTCGACCCCCCCATGTTCCGCAGTTCTGGGGTAGGCGAGGTGCCGATGTGTACCTGATCGATCCGATGACCATTACCAAGACGCACAATTAACCCACGAAGAAGCTGCGTGGTCGGGCACAACTGTCGCCCGGCGGGAGTTACGTCACGTGGTTTGATGACGGGCGAGTGGTACGCGTACGCCCCGGCCCACCGGCAGGAAGGTCAATCTGACCGCACGCGGCCATCTCAGGCGTGAAGTTTCAGGACGAGATTCGATTCCCCGACATTCCGCCGCCATATGGGTTGGGCGGATGGACCCACCGGCGACAAGCCGGGTGCTGGTGTACGATCGATTCGATGTGTGCCCACTCGATCCGTCCGGCATGGTCGCGGCGAAACTCCACCGATGGCGAGGTCGACGGGCTGTGGTATTTCGAGTGATCAGCTGGGATCGAGGAGGATCGATTCCTCGATCCGGCAGGCCGAAAATACTGCTGCGCGCCGTGGATTCGTTGACGAAGGCCTCAGGCTTCTATCAGGATCTGCTGGCGTGGACAGCAAACCGGAGCGCATCGTTATGGCGGATCGGAATTTCAGCAACCCGCAGAAGGCGCGGAACGCTGAGCAGTATCTGATCACGCAGTCCGCGTATCGGAATTCCCGGACCTGAGACAGGCGGTTCGCTGACCGGCACGTCAGCAGAGATCTCAAACGCCAATCCGCAGGAGTCACCCAGTATCCCCGAGGCACAGTGGAACTGGTGTCGTGGCTCAACAGCGATGTAATTTCCGCTGCGCGCCCCGGGTTGCTGCTTCAAACCGGAGAATTTCGATGGCGTGAAGCAGTGGCCGATGGTGGTCTACTTCTACGAAAAGCTCACCGACGGACTGCGCACACGGCCTGTATGGCGCCGACAGGACGCAATGTGGTGGTCCACGCAAGTCTACAACGCGCGCCCGGCTACCTCGTGTTTCGAACCGGATATCATCTACACCGACGGCCGGGGCGGTCTGAGCGCGGCGAAAGCCATCATTTCCGGGCGTGCAGGCGCTGATTAGCCAAAGAGCTTCGTCGATCGAAGCGCGGCTGGCATCACGGAAGCCAGTCGTGGGGCGGCTATCAGTCGGCGTATCAGTTACCGTGACGAACGTGTTTCGCGGCAGCCGTGCCCGGCGCGACCATGTGAACATGACCAGCGCCTACAGCGGCATTCGTTGCAGGGGTCAGGGCGCAGCGCGCGTTCCAGTACGAGCACACGCAGAGTCGCATTGGCGGGTCCCATGGGGAGTTCCCGAGCGGTTTGTCGAGAACTCGCCCCTGTTCCGCACGGATCGCGTGACAACCCCCGTGCTGTTCATGGCCAACGACAACGATGGCGCGGTGCCTTGGTATCAGGGAATCGAGTTCTACGTGGGGATGCGTCGCCTGCAGAAGGAGGCGTGCTGGTGACGTACAATGGTGATGACCACAACCCGACCAAGCGCGCCAACCAGAAGGACATCGACAAAGAAGATGCAGGAGTTCTTTGGCGACGAAACTTCAGGGGCTCCCCGCGTCATGGATGGTGCGCGGCATTCCGTTCCTGGAGAGAGGCCGGGATCAGGTGAGCCAACGACCACTCCGCCACGGGCACCACGAACGTGGGCGGACCCGGAGGCAACTGATGGCGGCGGACGAGATCGACTACCAGATGATCATTGGCGATGACCTGCAGGCGGTGATCATCACGCTGAGCCTGGCGAGGCGGTGTACGCCGAAGCCGGCGGCATGATGTTCGTGCACGAAGGCATCACGATGGCCACCACGCTCGACCCGAACGCCAAGAGCGGGTCGATGTTCGACAAGCTGATCGGCGCGGGCAAGCGCGTCCTGTCGGGCGATTCGTTTTTGTCACATTGTTCGGGAACAGTGGCGCGCGGCGACCAGACGTGGCGTTTGCCGCGCCCTATCGGGCAAGATCGTTCCGCTGAACTAGGCGACTGGGGCGGCACGGTGATGGCGCAGAAGGACTGCTTTCCCTGCGCGCGCGCGGCATCGACATCACGGTGGCCTTCACGCAAGATCGGAGCCGGATTCTTTGGAGGCGAAGGGTTCATCCTGCAGAAACTGCAGGGCGACGGACTCGCGTTCCCTGCATGCGTCGGGCACGTTGCACGCCATCGATCTGGCCGCCGGCGAGAAGCTCGCGTCGATACCGGCTGCCAGTCGCGTTTCAGCCGACGGACGTCGACATCCGGCGCGCGCCCGGGATCAAGACCGCACTGTTCGGTGGCGAAGGGTTGTTCTTTCGTGCAGCGGACGGGGCCAGGTCGTGTAATCCTGCAGACGTTGCCGTTCTCTCGGCTGGCCGAACCGCAACATCTCCGTGCGCGCCGCTCGCTGGTGGCAGCCGACGCGAGGAAGGATCGGTCCTGGGCTTTGGGCGGCCTGCTGCGGCGATCGGTAAGCCTGCCGGGTGCCCGCCCGGTTATCCGATTAAGGTGAACCAGCAGCGGCACGTGGTGGAGGAGATCGTCAAGTTCGGCAAGACGCATGGCGTGGCATTCGAGTGCGGGTCCGAGCCGGAATCGCAGAGCCGTGCTGGGACTGTCGGAAACCACCGAGCATCTCATTGTCTCCAACGGTTACAAGGATCGCGAGTTCATGCGCTGGCCCTCATGGGCCAGAAGCTTGGCCACCGCGTGTTCATCGTGCTGGAGCAGTTCAGCGAACTCCGATGTGCTGGGGTCGCCGCCGACCTGGATGTCACACCCGTGTGCGGCGTGCGCATCAAGCTGGCCAGCGAAGGCGCAGGACGGTGGGCCCAGAGTGGCAGCGAGAAGAGCAAGTTCGGTCTCAGTTTCGGCCGAGTTGATCAAGCTCACCGGTCGGCTGCAGGCGGAAGGCCGTCTCGACATCCTCGAAGCTCGTCCACTTCCATCTGGGCAGCCGATCACCGACATTCGTTTCATCAAGTCGGGACTGCAAAGTGGCGAGATTCTACCTCGAAATGCGCCGTTTGGGCGTGGATATCACTCACGTGGATGTGGGCGGCGGCCTCGGGGATCGACTACGACAACACGAACTCCACGAACAACGCGAGCGTCAACTACTCACTCCGGGAGTACGCGAACGATGTGATTTACACGATCGCGGAAGCGTGTCGCGACGCCGAACTGCCGATGCCGCACATTATCAGCGAGTCCGGTCGGGCGTTGACGGCGCACCACGCGCTGCTGCTGGTGAAGGTCATTGATGTCGAGTCGCTGGTCGAACAACCGATACCGCCACTGACCGACGACGATCACTCGCTGTTGCACGAGATGTTCGAGGACTGGCGCACCATCACCGAGCGCGGCGCCAAGCCACGCAAGGTGCTCGAGGTGTTTCCATGACGCATCGTTGACAAGGATCGCGCGCGCCAGTACTTCAACAGTGGCGTGCTGGATTTGCGTGGACTGGCCAAGGCCGGAAGTCGTGGCTGGCGACGATGAACGCGATCTACCGCATTTGCGCCGCCGATGCGGACACCTTTGAGGATGTGTTGCCGGAACTGGAGGCGGTGCTGGTTGACCGCTACTTCTGCAACTTCTCGCTGTTCCAGTCGCTGCCGGACAGTTGGGCCATCGATCAGCTGTTCCCATCATGCCCATCCACCGGCTTGACCGAAGAGCCGCTGCGTCGCGGCACGTTGCAGGACGTCACCTGCGACTCGATGGCAAGATCGACCGATTCGTGCGGCGACAAGAAGGTCGCCCCAGCCTTGAGCTGCATGAGTTCCGGGATGGCGAGGACTATATCCTTGGCATCTTCCTGACGGGGCTGTACCAGGAGATCCTGGGCGATCTGCACAACCTGTTTGGCGACACCAACGCCGTGCATGTCTGTCTCAACGATCAAGGCAGCTACGAGATTACCGACCTTGTAGAAGGCGATGGTGACCGAGGTTCTGAGCTGCGCGCAGTTCGGCGCGTCGCAACTCCTGGCGACGTTCCGGCGTAAGGTGAACGCGACATCGTCGTTGTCACGCGAGGAGGCGAACGCTTTCATCGCGGATTACGTCGCCGGGCTGAAGGGTACACGTACCTGGAAGGCGAAGCGGCGCGGTAGCAGACATTCCAACGGAGGCAGTGGTGACGACGAGTCCAGAGGGGTCCCTTGCGGCACCGAAACAGGGTGGCATGTTCGAGGATCCGATCGAGGTGCTCATGCGCCGTCGAAGGTGTTTTGATCGAACGCGGGCGATCAAGGCGGGCAAGTATGCGCTCGTGACCGCAATTGTCGCGGCCATTGTGGTCGTGGCGACGAAGAACCTGTTGCAGCCGTGGTTCGATGCGCAGGCCGATCTGACTATCAAGATGGCCGCCGCGAAGGGCCGACCGATGCCGGAAGCGATGACGTCCGGTATCCGTGCGTCGACGGCTGGAGTATCGTGCTTGCTTCTTGGCGCCGTTGGTGACGCTGATCGGACCGTATCTCAATGCGATCCTGATCCCGGATTGGTGCCAAGCTAATGAAGGCCCCACTGACGTATGCGCAGGCTGCGACCGTCGCCGTCTTGGGCGGCGTGCCACGCCTCCTGTCCTGGGTCGGTGATGCCCGTGCAGGCCATCCTGGCCGACGGCGCGTCCGCAAAGCCTGATGGACTTGTCGCTGAGTCCGGCGCGATTCGTCGATCCGATGACCATGCCACCGGCGGTACTTGGCCCTGCTCGGGAATCTGGACGTGTTCCGCCTATGGCAGTTGGCGCTCACCGCGATTGGTGTGGCCGTCGTGGCGCGCGTGTCGAAGGGCACCGGCATCGTGGTGGCGCTCATCGTGTTCGGCATCAGCGCGATTCTGCAATTGGCGCCATCGGCGCTCATGGTAGCGTCCCGTCGTGACGGGATAACCCGCGGGCCCGGCATTTCGCCGGGCCCCCCGGCACATCATCGCGTCGTCGCGCCCTACTTCGGCGTCGTAGCGTTTGGCGACTTCCGCCCAGTTCAAGCCACGTTCCAGAATGCCCCCCAAGGTAATCGGCGCGACGATTCTGGTACTTCTGAGGTTGTACGCATGCTCCACACGTCCACGCCGAGGATCGCGTGCTTGCCGTCCATGAGCGGATTGTCCTGATTGGGCGTGCTCATGATGGACAGGGCACCGTTGGTGGAAACCAACCAGGCCCACCCTGATCCGGAAACACCCGATGCCGGCCGCCGGAACTGCTCCTTGAACGTGGCGAATGAACCAAACGGTTTGTGGTAATCGCGTCCGCCACCGCTCCGGTGGGCTCGCCCCCGGCGTTCGGCGCCATCAACTGCCAGAACAACGAGTGATTCCAGTGTCCGCCGCCGTTGTTGCGCACGGCCGTTCGCACCGCTTCTGGAACCTCGGTGATCTTGCGGCAGAGATCATCAAGTGACCAGCCGGCGAGCTCGGGGGCCTTGTCGATCGCCGCGTTCGGTTGGAGTGCTTGACATACGCCTGGTGGTGCTTGCCGTGGTGGATCTGCATGGTCTGCAGGTCGATGTGCGGCTCGAGCGCCTCGGGGGCGTAGGGGCAGGGACGGAAGCGTGTGGGGCCATGGTATGGGCTCTCAATGATTGAAGGTGAGTCGTGCGGCGTTACAGAAATGACTATCGGGCAGACTTCTTGGCGCGTTCGCGAAACCAACTGACGATACCCTAGGCAGAATCGAGAGAAAGATGACGACCTGGAATCACTTTCTCGATGTGCCGCGCCACCCCCGGAAGGAATCGTCCGAGCAGGAAAACTGGTAAGCAGCATGCGCTCAGATCCAGGCGATGGCGCCAATCACATTGTAGGTCACGAAAGAGCGGTAGGACATTTCGCCTACCGCCACGACCGGGACGAAGGTGCGCACGATCGGCGCGAACTGCGCCATGATAATGGTCTTGCCACCGTGTTTCTCGTAGAACGCATGCGCGCAGCAGATGCGCCTTGTTGAACAGCAGGCTGTCCTCGCGCGCGTGAAGATGGGGGACCGGCGGCTTGCCGATCTGGTACCCACGGAGTTGCCCATTAAATGGCGGCAACATTCAAGATAGCACCCAGCAGCCACACGTTCAGGCCGAAATCGGCCTGCGATGCGCAGGCCCGCCGTCACCAGGGGAGTGAATCGCCGGGGAGGAAGAACCCGACCAGCAGGCCCGTCTCTGCTGAAGATGATGATGGTCAGTCCGACGTAGCCGGCCCACTGGACCAGCGCGGGCAAATCACGAAGACGGTTGAAGAACTCTGAGAGCAGCCGCACGAGGTGAGGTTTGAAAGGCGCGGGTGGCAGGTGTTCGGCCCCCGATCGACCTGGGATCCCCTGGGCATCCGCGGGAAGCAGACAGAAAGGTCGACGGGTCACGCTGCGGGGTCAACTGCGGTAACCTTGAAGTGCCAGTGCACGAGACGCCACCGCCCCCGAACGCACGACTGTGGTCGATGCCAGCGGCACCGAGCGCCCTTGGTCCGTGCACGTGGTGGCGCACACGCACTGGGATCGCGAATGGTATCATTCGGCCGAACGGTTCCAGGCGCGGCTGGTGGCGTTGATCGACGCGCTGCTCGATGGTCAGCCCGACTCCGCTGCGCCATTCCTGCTGGATGGCCAGACGATTGTGCTCGCGGACTATCTCGCCGTGAAGCCGGAGCGGTCGGGCGATGTCGCACGCGCGCTGATGTCCGGGCGCTGGAAACGGGTCCGTGGGTGTGTTTGCCGACAACCTCATCCCCTCCCGCCGAAGCGGTCATCCGCAATCTTGAGGCAGGACGAGCGGTGCTGGCCCGCCTGAACGCGACGGCGCCGCGCGTCGCCTATTGCCCGGATACGTTTGGCCATCCTTCGGCGCTGCCCGCCAGTGCGCAGGGCTTTGGTTTCGTCACGGCCATTGTGTGGCGAGGATCCGGTGGTCGATCGCACCCAGCGGTGGACACGGCATGGTCGGGTCGGCCCCGACAGCAGCCGAGTGCTGCTGTAACATCTCCCGCCCGATGGATGCGAGAGTTCGGCAGCGCACTCACCCCACCGCGCCGGACGCGGTCGCGGAACGCTGGCGTCACGTGGCATCGACCATGCGGCCGCGAAATCAGACCGACGTGTCGTTGCTGCTCACCGGTGCCGATCACCATGCCCGGTCTCCCCACCTTTCGCAGGCGATTGCCCAGTTGCACGGGGTGCGGCTGAGGAGGGACGGTGCACGGTCGAGCGAAACGGGCTCGCACGCGCGCGTCGGACGAACTCGTTCAGGCCGCGATCCGGTACGAGGAGCATGGAGGGGTGCTGCCCGTGGTGCGGGGAACTGCGCGACAGCTACGGCTATACCTGGACACTACAGGGGCACGCTGGCCACTCGGGCGCATCGCAAGCGCCCGCAACGCGCCAACTGGAACGTGCGCTGGTGCGGGACGTGGAACCATGGACGGCTGGCCTGGCTGAACGCCGGTCACGGCGCATTTCGTCTCGGCCGATGGATCACTGACGCTGGCACAACTCCCGGCGCTCGTGGCGCACACCACAGGAGATGTTGTTGCGCACGCATCCGCACGACACGCTGTGCGGATGTTCGATTGATGCGGTCGCCGCAGCGGTGGCCACGCGCCAACGTGCGGTGGCCGACGCCGCACTGGAACTGCGCGACGCGGCGCTGGCCTGCGCGCTCGCGCACGATCGAGTCGCCGCACGACGGTCCAGTCGCCGTGTCACCCCTCGACCGTTGTGCGAAACCGGGGCGCGCGCGCGCGGCGGCATGGCGGAATTGCGTGTCACCGGAGACGCTGGGCGATGTGTCCGTGGGTCCGGGCAGCGCTGGCGCACCGCCGGTCGTCATCCCGGACGGGCACCGCAGGCCACTGCTGGCAACTGCCGTGCAGCGACTGCGTGAACACGTGACGCACGCACGTCGTGAGTCGCCGCAGCACCACCCGGACACTGATCTTGTGCGCGTGCAACTGGTGGCATGGATGCCGAGTCGTCCCGGCATTCGGTGCGTGTCCGTGGACCCACCGACGATGCGCTGCCGGTGACGCCTGCACCGGTGGTGGTGCGCGAAACGCCCGCGGACGGTGTTGAACTGGACAATGGCCGACTGCGGATCATGGCGTCGTCGCAGGGGTGTCCATTGCCAGTGGCGCTCGACGTCTCGACGACGTGCTGGGGCTGGAGACAACGGTCGACCTTGGTGACAGCTACACGCCATCGCTCCGCGGGTCCCCGGAGTTGCTGCGGCTTCACACCGTGCGCCTCGGGGTCCAAGGTCCGCGCGCGCCAGCGTGCTACTGCACTGGCTCGGCGCCATGGCCGCGAGAGCAGGTGCGCGTCTCGACGGAGATCATCCTCGACGCCGGTGCCTCGCACGTGCGGTGCGACGTGCGCGGATGGAATCCGGCGCAATCATCGACTCCAACTGGTGTGGCGCACCGACGTCCCGGTGCCGCGCGCGTCACGGCGGACGCGCCTTCCGGCCGGTTGCGTACCAGCACGGCGGCAGTCCCCGATGCGCTCCCGTTTGAGATGCCGGCGTCACCATGCCGCTGCACCGATGGCTGTCGGCGCAGGACGACGATCGGGGGCGTGACGCTGATCTCCGACGGATTGTGCGAGGGCGACCCGGGCGGTCATCGATTGGTTGTGACGCTGGTGCGCGCCATCGGTGAACTCTCGCGCGCCGAATTGCCGGAGCGGCTAGGTGATGCGGGATGGCCCAGTGCGATTCCCGCTGCGCAATGTCAGGTCGCTTTGCCGCGCGGGTCGGATTGCTGCTCCATGGCCCATGGACTGATGCGACACTGGATGATGTCGAGGAGACGGCGGAGACGGTGCTGTTGCCACTGGTTGGCGAGAGCTGGCGTGACCTCGCCGGGACCACGGGTGCTCGCAGGACCGACACCTTGCCGGTGACGGATTGGTGGCGTCCGCAGTGTGCCTTAGCACCAGCGGGGAATCACTGATTCTGCGTGCCACGAACGCCGCGTCGCGCGCGGGGTGTGGGGTATGGACATTGCCCGGCAACGCGGCGTGGCGGTTCCGACGCTGTCGAATGGATGGAACGCCAATGGGCGATTGGACGCGTCGCGCGGTGCATACCGTTTCGACGCGCGATCGCGCGAGGTGGTGACGCTTGAGGTGCAGCGCGACTACTGAGTGTCTGTTCAACGCGCCGATGACGATCCACGCGCCCCCTGACAGGCATCACCGATCAGTGTGCACGACACGACCGTGACGATCAGCAGCAGTCCGGGGGCCAGCGCGATCCATGGGGCAACGAGCAGCCATTCTCGTCCTCCCGCGATCATGTTCCCCCAACTCGGCGCCGGCGGTTGGATGCCAAGTCCGAGAAAAGACAGCCCGCTCTCCAGCAGGATCGCGTTGCCCACCCCAAGGGTGATCGCCACCACCGTACTACCCAGCGAATTGGGCAGCACGTGACGCCAGAGCACTCGGTTTGACCGGACGCCAAGCGCCGAAGGCCCCTTCCGCGTACGGCAGCACGCGAACTCGCAACACTTCGGCTCGCACCAGCCGCATGATGACAGACATCCACCCGGTCAACGCGAGCACCGACACCACGACGCCAAGACCGGGTCCCCAGAGAGCGGCAGTCACCAGCAGCAACACCAGCCGGCACCGCAAGCAGTGCGTCGCCAAATGCCAGGATCACCCGCTCCGTGAGTCCCCGATGCCACGCCGCGATCGCCCCCAACAGCACGCCGATGGCGCCGGCCAGCAAGGACCCGATGACACCGACACTCAACGAAATGCGGGCCGCGAGCCAGAGACGTACGGTGACATCGCGGCCGAAGGCGTCGGTGCCAAGGAGGTGCCACTGACCCAGTCCATCGCGCGACAACGGCGGCGTCAATCGACGCGCCAGCACGTCGGTGATGGCGTTTGGATCACGCGCGTTGCGAACCAGCCGCCACAAGCGCTGCAACGCCGAGGACGATGAGCAGGCTGACGCCCACGCGGAAGCGCGGGTCACGCCGTACGGATCGGTCGGTCGGATCGCGATGGGACGACATGGTGCGCCTCATGGTGATTCGGCCGCGTCGCGTACTGATCGTTGCCGCGGATCGAGGCGAAGCAGGATCAGATCGGCCACAAGATTGGCCGCAATCACCGCCGTCGTCGCGTAGATCAGGGTGAGGCCAAGCTCGCCGTCAGCAAGGTCCGGCCGAGTCCCGGCCAGGCGAATACCTGTTCGACGAACACCGAACCAGCAATCACGCCGGGAAGGGTCAGACCGAACAACACGACGAGGGGTGTCAGTGCGGTGCGAAGGACATACCGTCGTTCAATGCGCGCCCGGGAAAGGCCACGCGCCGCGGCAGCCATGACCTGCGGTGCGCGCGATGCCTCGAGCATCGCGTGACGCGCATACCGCGCGACGCCGGCAGCTCCCGGAAGGACCAGCACCGTCAGCGGCAACACCGCGTGACGCGCGACGTCGCGCCAGCGCTCGAAGCCCTCGGCCAGTCCAGCCGGCGATTCCACGCCAAAGGCCGGCAATCGCAACCAGAGCGGCACGCCGACAGCGGACGCGCCGGATGTGGCCAGCACCACCAGCGCCAATGCCAGCCAGAAACTGGGCGCGCCGTAGAGAACGGTACTGAGCACCGTGACGGTCGTGTCCCCCCGAGGGCCGGCGCGGAGGGCCTGCCACCCGCCGATCATCACGCCGATCGCGAAACTGAAGAGCAGAGAGAGGCCGCCCAATGCCAAGGACAGTGGCAGTGCCTCGGCGATTACCGCGCTGACCGGTCGAGCCGTGGAGAGACTCATTCCCAGGTCACCGCGCAGCACGGCGCCCATCCATTGCACATATTGCGCGGGCATCGACGCGTCGAGGCCGATGCGCGCACGCTCCCGTGCGATGTCGTCGGCCGTGGCCGTTGGTGCCACCAGCAGCGTCGCCGGATCACCCGGCGCCAGATGAATCAGCGCAAAGGTGAGGCTCGTGACCAGCCAGAGCAGCACGAAGGCATCGAGGAAGCGAATGACGAAGCGGCGCACGCGAGGATGATGCGGGCGGAATCCCACACGTCAACCCATAGCGGGCCTCGGCCTTGGGTAGAGAGGACGTCCGGTTTGGGGTCACGAGCCCTGCGCCTCCTGCGCGTGGCACTCCCGTGGACCCTGTCGGTGGTCGCCAGCTGCGGCGTCCCACCGCGGGCGACCGATACCGTGGTCATGGCGTCCGGCACCGACCTGGAATCCGGCAATCCGCTGCTGACCGTGCACTCGCTGACCCGGCAGATCCAGCGGCATGCGCTCTTTGTGACGTTGGTGCGCTTCGATTCCGTCTTTCAGCCGATCCCGTATTACGCCCGTGCGTGGGAGTGGGACGTGCCACATCGGGTGCTCACCGTGCGACTCGTCGGCGACCTGACCTGGCATGACGGCGTGCCGACCACGGCCAATGATGTGCGCTTCACGTTTGATGCGGCGCGCGACCCGTTGGTCGGCTCCCCCCGCGCTGGAGACTTGTCGGTCCTCGACTCCACGCACGTCGTCTCCGACAGTGTGATCCACTTGCATTTCCAACGTGTCGCAGTGGCGTTTGCCCAATGTGCTGGCCGAACTGCCGTTGGTGCCCCGTCACCTGCTCGATACAGTCCCACGCACCTCGTGGCGTCGTGCCGCATTCTCCGTGACACCCGTTGGCAACGGTCCATTTCGCTTTGTCGATCGGGCGGCGGGACGCCGCTGGCGCTTTGTGCGAAACGACCGGTTTCCGGTCGCGATGGGCGGCCCGCCCCTCCTGTCCGGGATTGTCGTTGCCGTGGTGGATGAAGCGGCGACGAAATTTGCCGGGTTGGTGAGCGGGGATCTGGATATTGCCGGTATCTCGCCCACGATGGCGCATCTCGTGCGCAACGATCCAATGCTGACATTGGTGACACCGCCCGCTTTGTTCAGCAACGTGCTGGCATTCAATACGACGCGTTCACCGTTCGATGATCGTCGGGTGCGCCTGGCGGTTTCGCTTGCCATCGATCGCCGCCGGCTCGTTCAGGCGGCTGTGGCGGGTTACGCCACGCCCAGCGGGAGTGCGATTCCTCCCGGCTTGCCGATGTCTGGCAGCGCACCGCCGCCACTCGACACCTCGCGCGCTGATTCGCTCCTGGAGGCGGCCGGCTGGCGACGCGGGGCACGAGGCGCGCGCGAGCGAGACGGCACGCCTCTGCGTGTGGAACTGTTGACGGTGGGCAGCGGTGACATGGCCATCGAACAACTGCTGCAAGCCGATCTCGCCGCCCGCGGCATTGCGCTCAAGATCCGAGTGGCCGAGCTGACCACATTCCTGAGTACGGTGCGCGCGCCGCAGAAGATGTACGATGTGGCGTTGACCGGAATACCTGCGGATATCGGTCTCGGGCAATTGGTGGCGCTCTTTTCGTCCACGCAACGGGGAGGGGCAATGGACTACACGGGATTTCATGAACCTGCCCTCGATCGGGCGCTGCAGCTGGCTCGCGGCGCGTCCGTCACCAGTGCACGTGAACAGTGGGCGGCGGTCGATGCGATGCTGTCGGAGGAAGCGCCGGTCGTCTGGTTGTACCATGCGCGCGGGGTGCAAGGTCTCTCCAGACGACTGCAGCAGTGACCATGGACTTGCGCGGAGAATTGGTCACCATTGCGCGCTGGACACGCCGGTGAAGACGCCAGGCGTGCGTCTGCTGCCGTTTGATCTCGACGCTCGGCGCGCGCTGGTGCGGTCCGACGTTGCGGCCGAGCACGCACCCTTTGCGGTACTCGCGGACAGTCTGCAACAGGACCTCGAGCCGCTCATCGATGCGCCGCTGCCGATTCCCGGGCACAAGGCGCGGCTGACGCGGTACGGCGGCCGGTGTCCGTCCCACGGGGTGTTTCTTGATTTTGATCCGTGGATGCCGCACGACCATTGGTGTGCAATGTGCAACAGTGCATATCAGGGGCGGATCCATGATGACTGGTGGGCGATGGGTGCGCAGCTGTGGACGGCCGAGCGTGCAGTGCACGCCGCATCATTGTTTGTCTTGCGCGGGGACGTGCGCCATGCGACGCTGGCCGCGCGCATACTGCGCACCTACTACGAACGTTACGATAGCTGGCCCAACCGCGATAACGTGCTGGGACCGACTCGACCGTTTTTCAGCACATATCTCGAGTCGATTTGGCTGATCAACCTCTGCCACGCGCTTTCGCTGCTGGAAGGGCGAACCGATCAGTGGACCGCCGGTGACGGCGCGGCAATGCGCGATCGCTTGCTGGCGCCGAGTGCCTCGTTGATTGCCAGTTACCACGAAGGCGGCTCCAACCGTCAGGTGTGGAACGAAGTCGCCATCGGTTCGGCGTGGTGCCTGCTGGACCGCGCCGATGACGTGCGACGTCGTCTGGACCGCGAAGGCGGGGTGCGCTGGCAGATTGCCAATGGGCTCGATGACGCGGGCTCGTGGTATGAAGGTGAGAACTACCACCTGTTTGCGCATCGCGGCCTGTGGTATGGCGTGCAACTCATGCGTGTGCTCGATGAACCGATGTCCGACGCACTCAACGAACGGTTTTCGGCGGGTTTCGTGGCGCCGTTCGCCGGTGTGCTTCCCGATGACACCTTCCCATCGCGCCGCGATTCCCAGTACGCCAGCAGCATCCGCCAGTGGCGCACTGCTGAATGGTGCGAACTGGGCTGGGCACACACGCATGACCGCCGATTGGCGGGTGTGTTATCGCGCCTGTATGACGGAACGTGCACGCGCCGCGAGACGGGTCGATGGCGGTCCACGGCCGACGCTGAGCGGAACACCCCCGCATCGGCGCTGACGCGGGCGGACTTGTCGTGGCGGGCGCTGCTGATGGCCGACGGCCCACCTCCACCCAACCTGACGATGCCGGTGGAAAGCGTGTGCCTGCCGGCACAAGGACTCGCGGTGATTCGTCGTGACGCGGGCCGTGTGTATGTGGCGCTCGAGGGTGGCCAACTGGGTGGCGGGCACGGTCACCCCGATCAGTTGGCGCTGACACTGCAAACCGGCCCCGCGCGGTGGCTCGACGATCCGGGCACTGGCAGCTATGTGGAGGCCGAGTTGCACTGGTATCGCAGCACATTGGCGCATGCCGCGCCGCTTTTCGATCGCTCGTCGCAACGGCCGGTGTCGGCGCAGTTGCTGGCGTTCGAGGATCAGGGCGACGTCGCGTGGATGATGAAGCGTGTGGATGGCATCGCGGACGGTGTGCAGGTAGATCGCACCATCGTCGTGGCCGACGGATATCTGGTGGACGTGGTGGAGTGGACGTCGGACGAGCCGCATTCCTTCGAATTGCCCATCGCCGGACGCGCGGATCTGGTGGCCCCCCTCGACGAACGATTTGCATCGGCCACGCCGTCCGACGTTCGCCACGACGCGGTCGAGGTGTTCCTGGGCCAGCTCGTAATGCAACCGTTGAACGAGCCGTTGGTGCTGCGGCCGTATGCGAGCTACGCGGATCCGGATCGTCGTGGTGACGCGCTTCGGGCGACATCGACCGAGTCTGTGCGCGGCGACTGCGCGCAGGCGTGGTACGTGGTTCACGGATCGTGTATTTCGACCAGAGAGTCCGCCTATCTGATGCGTTCACTTGTGCCCGCGGCACCGTGGCACGGAATGACTGACCGTCACTGGATTTATGGATACGGTGCACACGGTCGCGTCATCGGAATATGGAGCTGGCCGTCCGAACGGTGGCCGGAGGGCCGCGTGTTGTCGGTCCACCTGACACCGGACACAACGCCGTGCGTGGCTGTTGTCACGCGCGACGGCGTGACCGAAGCGCATGGGCGTGACGAGGCCGGCTGGCACATCGCGTCGGACGATGGGCCTTCGCGTCGGGCATACCACCTTGGCGGATTTCGACCACCTCCGACGCCCGATGGCAAGGGCGACATCGCCCCGGTGACGGCTCGCTGCGACATCGTAGTGCCGTTGGTGGCGGAGCTCCCCGACGACCAATTGGCCGGCACGCGCATCGACGGCGCGCACCGCATTGAACTTGGCGAGGCGCACTATGTCCAAACGGAATCCTCGTGGTCGGACGTCGGACGGCCGTCGGCATCGGTGCAACTGTGTGCGACCGCGGACTGGCTGGTTGTCGACGTGCTTGCCCGTACCGGGTCGGTAACCACGGGGGTGCCGGATCTGTTGGGGCGACTGGACAATGAGGTGCCGTACGTCAATGCCGACGGACTCCAGTGGTACATGGCACGAGCCGATGTGCCGGCCTCGCCGGCGCGCGGATGGCATGCCGCGGCGCTTCACGTTCCCAGCGCCGATCCTGCCTTGCGAGCGCTGGGGACGGCGATTCGTATCGCGGGTTCCGTGGAATCGGTGCAGGCCTCGTGGCGGGAGATGCCGGAGGGGTGGGCCATGCGTCTGCGCTGGGACCGCGCCACGTTGCCGTTGGACGCCGACGGCGCGCTGTTCTTCGAGTTGGTGATCAATGAACGTCCGCCGGATCGGGAACGTCGGCGCGGACAGCTCGTCCTCAGCGGCGGCGGCGGATTTGGCTACCTCATGGGCGATCGCCGCCCAACCAATCGCTTTGTTCGCCTGAAAATGTCATGAGACGCTGCCGAGACGACGCTGCGCTGACGCCATGGCGCTATTCTTCACCAGCTCCACGACGCCGCCCGCGTGGTGGATTTGAAACCGCTTTCGACTGGCCTGGATGTCTGACTCTCTCTTGACGGCCGTCACGGTCGTGCTGTACGAATCGCAAGATCCGATCAACATCGGCGCCGTCGTGCGCGCTATGAAGAATATGGGCGTCTGGGACCTGCGCCTGATTCGTCCGTGTCGGTACGAGCCGAATCGCCTCGAACAGATCGCGCACGATACGCGGGATCTCGTCGAGCGCATCAGGCACTTCGACACCATTGACGAAGCGTTGTCCGACTGTGTGCGGGTGGTGGCGTTCTCCGGTCGCCGCC
>JADKJT010000032.1 GCA_016720905.1 Gemmatimonadaceae bacterium
CGCAACGGAAAACGTGTGTGCGGTGCGCTGGGCGGCGCCAAGAACCACATGGTGGTGGCGCTGGATGCCGATGTGCAGCTGGTCGGGGATGGCTTTGCCGCGCGCTCTGGCTTGGGATCGGCCGGAGAGCGTTGCATGGCCATTAGCGTGGCGGTGCTGGTTGGGGAGATTGCCGACGTCGTGGTGCCGCAGCTGATTGAGCGTGTACGTGCGCTCCGGATTGGCGACGGTATGGACGCCGGTTCCGAAATGGGTCCAATCGTTCGACGCGGAAGCACTTGAGCGGATTGAGCAGTACGTCGCGCTCGGTGTGGAGGAGGGCGCCACATTGCTGGTGGACGGACGCGGCACAACCGTGTCAGGTCGGCCGGGCGGATTCTTTACCGGCGGCACCTCTTTGACCACGTGACCGCCTCCATGCGCATCTACCGCGAGGAAATCTTCGGACCGGTGCTATGCTGCGTCCGCGCGTGCCTGATGTGGCCTCTCGGCCATCGCACTGGTGAATGCCCATGAGCATGGCAAACGGCGTGCGCCCTGCTATACGCGCGACGGCAATGTCGCGCGTGAGTTCGCCTGCCGGATCGAAGTGGGAATGGTGGGCATCATCAAAATCCCCATTCCTGTGCCAATGGCGTGGCACGGCTTCGGCGGGTGGAAACGCAGTCTGTTTGGCGATATGCATGCCTATGGCGAGGAAGGCGTCCGCTTGTACACCCGACAGAAGTCCATCTTGCGGAAGCGCTGGTCGGGAAGCATCGGTGCTTACGCCGACTTCGTCATGCCCACGGGGCGGTAACGGGCCCGTGATAAGGTTGAAGCGATCCCTCGATGTGCGGACGCGCGGCCGAAACGCACCTCCGTCCAGATAGACCTCTCAGTCTTTCCCTTCGACTCATCACCGTCCGATTGGGATCGTGATGCCCACAACCTCCAGCGCGTCGGTGGGGACGTTGGGATAGGCTTTGCGCAAGTCGGCGGCCAGATCGCGCGTGATCTGCCGCCAGGCGTCCCCGTTTTCTCTGCGCCGATCGCGACCAGCCAGGCTTCGGGGAGCGTCGTCACCACCAGCGAGCGGCGTGACGATACCCCTTCGAGAAACGAGCTGTCTCTGGGGCGCAGACCGTCACGGTCCGCCGCATTCTTGTGTAACCGAAGAGCCGCGTGGCGTTCGGGACGCCAGGCTCTTTCTTGTCCACCACCACGAACCGACAGCTTGAACGTTGCGTCCGTTACGCCACGGCGCCGCACCTCGGATCGACGTGCCGCGCACGTTGACCGGGACGCGCAGGCGCATCGACAGCGACGGATACTCCAATGGCCGGAAATCGCAGACTGACCGTGGTCATCTTTGATTGCACTTTCCGGCGTCGCCAGATGACACGCCCTTCCTGCCTGCTCGCCTTTGTCGGCGACGATCGAAATTCCATTCAGCACGTCGCCCTCGCGACCGCCGTTTCCGGCATCGTAGATGAACTCATACTCGCGTCGAAACTTTCCGAGATCGCGCTTTTGGTCGCAGTGCAAAATGAGCCCATCAGGGTGCGACCTTGGCATCATGGTGCGAATGCCGCGATCCTGCTGACCGCTGGCTTCCAGAAGACGAAATGTTGCCTGTGGAGTCCAGCTCGCCGATCCCTCCGGGAAGTGGAGCGCGGGCGCGAAGTGACGTGGCGAACGGCGGCGCTATGGTGGCGGCGGCGCGTTGGCGACCGGCGGGACGACGCCAGTCGCGCTGCGCCGTAGCCCATGCCAGCATCGCTGGTCGAATCGAGCGCCCCCAATTCGCCCAGTGTGATGACCACCGATTCAAGAAATGCTGGCGGTGGAAATGCGGACGCGGTGATGCCCGCAATGTGATCACCGCGAACGCTCCCGGAGGTCGACCGACGGCACGTCGGCGGGGAATCGCGAAGCGCCCAGTGCCACCACGCCGTCGTTAAGTTCCGTAAACCGCCCCACCTGCTTGGTCAGCGTTTCCATCCACGGATGCGCGTCATGCACGTCACCGGTGAGCGCTAGCGAAAACAAGCGGGTGCGCGTTCACCCACCTGGTCGCCGAATTCACCTCCCAGAAAGCCCGTCGCGTGGCGGGGTAGAGTGATTGTGCAGAACCATCGGTTGCACAGGCGGTGGAATCGTATCGCGTGGACGCCCAGCGCAATTCAATGATGCTTTTAACTCCGCGCGCTCAGCCACCGGCGAACCAAGGTGCGGCGTGGCGATCGTCACCAGTGCGGCCACCTGCTGATGCGCAAATACCGAGTCGGCCAGCAGCGCCTCCGTGGCGTCAACTCCGCCCTTGGAGTGCAACTTTCGATCAGCAAGTACCGAGGACGGGCGTACCCACGCCTCGTCGCTTACGCGTGTCGTCACGCAGCCCGCGCAGCAGCGTGGACGCGTTGATGGTCGAACTGCAGCGTCCATCAACCCGGACGGACATGGTGCGAACGCCGAGTCGCTCACGTACGGCGTGCAATCCGCGTTGCCAGATCTCCCGTCAAAGAGCTCGCCATAAATACCGGGCACCAGGACAACGGTGATGCCGGACAGCTCCGGATCGTACAACAACGGGATCGCTGCTGGCTCCACGCGCTGCCAGAGACTACGCTCAGCGAACACTTGGTTGAATAGGGTCGCGGCAAGGCGGGGAGCGGGCCCATCAGGCGTTCCGGGTCGGCACGCACCTGCGCCGCCTGCGCGCGGCGCCAGTCGCGCGCAAAGGGCTGATCACGGGAATCCAGAACACTGTCGGTTTCGGGAAGTCGAGGGAGGCTTGCAGGAAGAACGGCAGTGTCCACGAGAGCATGGCCGCCGTGCGTATTCCGGCACCTCCACCAGCCTTGAGCGACTGCGTACCGCGCGTCCCCGTCGGCGATCCCAGTCGTCATACAATCTCTGCCAGCGGCATCAATTCAGGAATTCCACGGATCTGATCCATGGCCGTCCGCAGCCGATCATCGAGCTTGGCGGGATCATTTGAATCGGCCAGGGCAAGCAATGTGTCGACGCCGCGCGCGGAGCTCCTGCAGCACGTCCACCTTTGACAGACCCCCCTGCACATCCTTCCAGTCGAAGCCTGCGTTCAATGTGCCAGGCGAGTCGGCCGACGATGGCACCAATCCCCGCAAATCCGCGCAGACGCGTCCAGTCGAAATAGCCGATGGACTGCACGCCGACCGGCCGGGCGCGCTGGAGGAAGCCGGCATCCGCCGAGTGATCGGCATGCCCGGTCGCCACCTGCGGGGACGCCAGTACCTGCGCGCGCACCATGGAGTCCGGATTTTCGAGCGGATGGAGCCAGTCCGCCTGTCGTAACAGTTGGCGTGGGGTCACCCGCATGGCATCAATCACTTCATCGGCGCGGACATCGTGCGGCAACTGCGTTGACGTACTGGCCACGATGCCGAAACGTGGGACGAGCGGACATCGAGCCGTGAGTGCGGACCATACGAACCGTGCGACCAAAGCCACCGTCATGGGCAAATCCATCGGCCAGGTTCACAATCAGGTCCGGCGCATTCTCCACGCGCTTCTCGGCGGTCGCCACCAGGCGATGCAACGCATCAGGCCATCATGGTCCGTCAATCGACGCATGCCGGGCAACGCTGTCCGGCACCCACCGAACGGTTTCGCGCGACGTGATGAGTCCGGTATCGCCAGCGGGTTGCCGGTGCGCGCCCGATAGGTGTATTCCCACGAACGCCCGTCGCCAGCGACGCGCCAACGCACGGCGGCTTACCACCATCGGCCGCACGCACCACGATTGCGCCGCCACCGGCGACGTCCATCCACGACCAGCGTGACGCCGCGCCTCTGCGCAACACTTCGTCGGCAGCGACGCCGCTTCGAGAGATCGGGGAAGTACAGGTTGACCATCGACGCCAACGCAATGGTGACCACCGAGACGTCGTTGGAATCGAGCACGGTGCCGGTATCGCGACGCACCAGGCCTGAGCGCGCCGAATGGCGGGGTTCATCGAGACCGGCAGGCAGAACGACTCGGCCTCTCCCTCGGCGAACGCGCCGACATTGCCGTGGTCGGACACCATCACGTCAACTGAGTCGCCGCGGGCGTCGAGCGTGGTAACCACACGCTCGATCATCGCGTCCAGCTGCCCAGAGAAGCGTGCAGGTCGTCCTTGTGCGTGTGTGCCATCATCGGTGCCACTGATGTACGCGTTGAAGCGCCCACCGGTGAACCCATCGAGTATGCGCGCTCGGTCTCTCCAGCTCGCGGTCGAACAGCCGACGACCGGGGAAATACATCAGCGGTTCGATGAGCGGATCAAAAAGGTGTCGAACGCGCGCATGCAGTTGCACGGGCTTGCCTGGCGGGCGATCACCTGACGCGATCGTCGAACACTGCATGGCATCAAGGTCGAAACCAGCGGCCCACAGTAGGCAGACGCCCGCGCCTCGCCGAAGGCGCCTGCGTGCCGATGATCTCCGTCCACGACGGGTGGCTCATCGTGATACGGCGCAATCATGCGGCTGGCGTGACGAAAACGCCTGAACAGCCCATTCGCTTGTTCGCGCGAGAACGCCTCCCATCCCACCCCGTCGACCGCGAGAAAAAGTTGCCCGACGCCCCGTCGCTTACGTGGCGTGTGCTGGGCTGGCGCGCCGTCAGGCACTACCCAGGAGCAGGGCGATGCCAAGGATCGACACCAGCCACGACCAAAGGGGATCCGTGATCGTGTGTCGCGCGCGGTCAGTCCGGCCATCGGGGGAATAATGCACTGGTCGCCCGCTGACGGCATCGGTCACAGGTGTGACCGATGCGCCTGGTCACGCCGCCGCGTCGTGCGGTTTCACCAATGGGGACGGGCGTCACCATTCAGGCATCGGCAAACACGTGCGTTTCCATGCCCTCCGGGATGCACCACGGCGCCGTAGCGCGCCGAACCCATGGTCTGCGCATAAAGCCAAATCGCGCCCGACTGAAGTCGTGCTGTCGCGGTATACTGTGCGCGTCGTGCGGCCCAGTTCATCGTCCGTCAGCCGCACCGACAGTGGCGGAATCGGCGTCAATGTCGATGAGATCACCGCTCGCGCAGCAACGCGTTGGTTGCACCCACCGACGCTTCGGGGAGACAAATGCCCGATGCAGGCCGCGCGTGGCGCCGGAGAACCGAACATCGGTATGAGTGCCACCCGCTCGCCCATTCCCTGGCCGTAAATGGCGGATGTCGTGGACAGCATCTCCCGCATGCCCGGCCCGCCAGCCGGACCTTCAACGAATCACCAGCACATCGCCAGCCGAGTACGCCCGCTGCATGACAGCGGTGATGCCGCTTCCCTCCGACTCGAACACGCGCGCCGGTCCGCCGAACGTTCCGATGCGCCAGGCCCGCGACCTTCACCACCGCGCCATCAGGCGCAAGGTTGCCACGCAATCCCACCAATCCACCGGTCGACGAAATCGCATTGGAAACCGCGCGCACCACCCTCCTGGCCGCTCGGCATCACCACGTCGGCCAGGTCTTCGGCGATGGTCTTGCCCGTCACGGTGAGGCAATCACCATGCAAGAAATCCGCCGTCCAGCAGCGCCTTGAGAATGATGGACACGCCACCGATGTCATGCACGTCCTTGGCGAGATAGCGGCCGCCGGGCTTGAGATCCGCAATGAGTGGCGTACGCGCAAAGACCTCGGCGACATCAAACAAATCGAACGCAATTCCGATTTCGTTGGCAAGCGCCGGAAGATGCAAATGCGGCGTTGGTGGAACCGCCGGTGGCCGCCACCACTGCGGCCGCATTCTCCAACGCCTGACGCGTCACGTTTGTCGTGGACGCGGCCCATCGCGCAGCCACGCATCACGGCGCGGCCAGCCGCTTCGGCATAGGCGCCGCCGCGATCCTCGTACCGGGGCGGGCGGACTGGCCGAACCCTGCAACGCGAGACCGATGGCTTCCGACACATACGCCATACTGTTGGCGGTATACTGGCCACCACACGAACCGGCACTCGGACACGCCACGCGCTCCAGCGCGGTGAGGTCTCAAGCGGTAACGCCCGCCGCGTACGACCCCACGGCTTCAAACACATCCAGCACCGTCACATCACGACCATGAAATCGACCTGGCAAAATGCTGCCACCGTCCAAGAAACACCGACGGCACATCGAGGCGCAGCATCGCCATCATCATGCCGGGGAGCGACTTGTCGCATCCGGCGAGGCCCACGAGCCCGTCGTAGCAGTGGCCTCGCACCGTCAGTTCGATGGAGTCGGCGATGATCTCGCGACTGACCAACGACGACTTCATGCCCGCATGGCCCCATGGCGATGCCATCGGTCACGGTGATGGTGGTGAACTCGCGCGGAGTGCCACCCGCCGCAATCACGCCGCGCTTGGCCACCTCGGCTTGCTTAGGCGCAGCGGGATGTTGCAGGGCGCCGCTTCGTTCCAACGGACACCACGCCAATCAACGGCTGTTGGATCTCGGCTTCAGTGAGACCAGCATCGCATAGTAGAACGAGCGGTGTGGTGCGCGTTCGGGACCGACGGTGGTGTGGCGACTGGGCAGCGACGACTTATCCACGTGGATCGAGATGGCGGATAGGAACGAGGGGCGGATTCGCGATGAACCCGACCCCACGACGTTACCGCATCACGCTGCCGATCGCGAGGTGGGTGGCTACCGCTTCGCCTTCATGATCACCTTGATAACCCCGTTCTTCGCCCGCGGATCGCCATAGGCCAGTCTCGCTGGTTCACCCTTCACCACTTCGATGGATTCGATCTGCTCAGGCACAAGTCGCTCAAGCTCGGAGGACTCGACAACCTTCCCGTCGATCAGGAGCAGTCGAATTTCCGCTTGGGCGACTGAGCGCCGAGTGCACCGACATTCAAATCCGTCTTGGGCTGGGCGATTCTGACTTCAGAAATCGTGACCGACTGCGATTCCTCCAGCGCGCCTGCGACCTTCATCAAGGCCGGGCGTCCTGGTGAGAATGCGAATCTCACTGATCGAATCCCTTTCTTCGACACCGCGATGGAGGTGATCTTTTCGGCGCTGATCGCTTTCGCCACCGACTCCTCCTCCACGGGAGTCCCGTCCACCACATAGTGCACCGCGCCGCTGCTGGCCATGGCCCGTTGGGCGGTGGTCGCATCCATGCGTTCCACATCCGCCGAGGTGGGCAACTTCGATTCGCAGGCAGTCATGAGCGCGACCGCTGCCAGTAATCCACTGCCAAACCGACGAGCGTGCACAAATCGCGACGGGCGTGACGTCATGGCAACCAATCTCCGTTCGAGGTACGAACCGTTGCGTGAAAATGCCGGCATAGCCGACGGGAGGGCGGGACGAAATGCGGACAGCTCGATCAGCAGCGAACCGTAGAGGCGGCCCGCGGCACACCTCGGCGCAGTACACGTCGATCACAATCCAGTTCAATGGCGAGTCGCAACCGACCCAGGGCAAAACCACAGCGCAGGGTGCCACGGCATACAGGCCACGATCCCGCAGGCCATCACCAGCAACCACGGATCACCGGCGCGCACATGCTCGGATTCGTGGGCGACAACCAGCCGTTGTTCCTCGGGCGGGCAACGCAGCAACCATGCCGGAAGGATGATCTCGGACGGGGCCAGACCCACGACCGCCGGACCCGCCGCCGGCGCGATGCGCGCAGTGACGGTGTCGACCCGTTGCACCGGCCAACGGCGCATGACCCGCCGGATGCGGAGGTAGCTGACAACGAAGACGCTCAGCGTTGCGACACTGGCCAGCAGCCAGATCCGGCCAAACCGCGTTGCGGCGGGGCAGGGACACGAGCCAACGTCGCCTCCACAACCTGCAGCGGCTTCGATCGGAACGATGATGACGTCGCGCGAACGCGCCCACAGCGCCCCGAACGCCGTGCGGCGCATCAACGCGCACCATCGAGGCGTCTACGGACGTCGAGTGTCCGGCATCGTCACCCGCATCGATGAGGACTCTCCGGAAGGGAGCCGCGAAACTCAACGCGACAATGGCGCCCATGGCACCAAACCAGATCCAGCGGACCGCGCGCTGCGCGGCGCCGGTGCTGGCATCGTGTCGCGGCGATCGCCGCCAGCGCCACCAGGCCGCCGATGAGTACAGAAAACAGCATCCAGCTGCTCATGCAGGCGCTCCTCCGCGTCGGCGGCCAGTGAGCCGGCAGCCAGCAGCGTGCGCATGCGTTCCAGCTCTTCCCGCCCCAGGCCTTCGTCATTTACCAACTGGGCGAACAAGCGCTCCGACGAGCCCTGGAAGATCGCGTCGCGGATGCGCAATGAAGCGCTCCCCGTTTAAGCGTGCTCGGCTTCTACCGCCGCGAAGTAGCGATAGGCGCCCTTCAGCCTCGTGGCGGACGTATCCCTTCTCTTCGAGGGTCTGGAGCGCCGAGAGAACCGTGGTGTGAGCCACGGGCTCATCAAGCTCGTCCTTGACCTGGGTGACGGTGGCCGAGCCGAGCTTTCCAGAGGACGCTCATCACGGCGAGTTCGCGGGGGGAAGTGGATTTGGGTCGGCCATGGCGGGTCAAGTACGGAAGTTTCCGTAGAATGACACCATGGCCCCCGCGTGTCAACTGGTTTTCCAGTAGTCGGCCGAATTCCCTACTGCAACTGGATATACAGCGGCACCGGCCACAGTCGCAGAATCGATTCGCGGCTGGTGGATGGGTTGTCGTTGCGCGACTTGGTGAACTGCTTCCAGTAAGCGAACTGCACGGGTTCCTTCTTGATGTGGCTGTAGAATGGATCCCGCTTGAGCCACGGCGCGCCAAAGCCATCCATGTGCATCACGATCTGCACCTTCGCATCGAGCTTGATGTTCGACGCGTTCGTGACGCCCTTACGTGTGAAGCGATGCACCACCAGCACTTTCGGCGGCAGGTTGTACTTGTCGACCAGACCGGCCAGAAACCGCGACGCGTAGTTGATATCCGCGGCATCGTACGTGCCGATCTTCTTTCCCGGACGCGTGGCGTCCTTCATGGAAAATTCCGGATCGATGCCCAGGTGCACCTCCGGTCGCTTCAGGAAGCGCTCCAGCCACGGCAGCTCCTGCTGCAACGTGCTTTGCCCTACTTGCACGTCCACGAACATGATGGCGTTCTTGCGCTTCGCCCAGCCGTACACTTTCTCGATGACGGTGCTGTCCATGCGCAGTCGGTACTTGCCATCGCGACCCGCATCGGCCTGCGCCACGACGGCGATCAGGTGCAGCGCCGGTTGCACAGGATGTGAGGATCGAGGCGGTTCCATTCCGCGACTTCCTGGTCCAATCGACGCAGCATGTCATCGGTCTCGAACTCGCCCAGAATCCCCATGCGCTTCGACAGCGGATTGCCGTAGAAGGCAATGATGCGCTTGGCCGGCAAGATCGAACCTGGAAGCGTGGCGGGCATCTTGGGTGGCCACAGCGAATCGAGGTCGCTGCCGGCGTTCTTGTAGGCAAGATGCTTCTCGCCGGCCACGGGCCAGCGCGCCAGTCGGACGCGCGGACTTCTTGATGGTGTCCGCGCGCTGCGTCTTGTTGGTGGCGCGCTTTTTCGACGCCGCCGTGGTCTTGGCGCGTGTCGACTTCACGGCGGGCGGCTTGGCGCTTTGCACCGCGCGCGCGGACACGGGTACAACTGACGCCGCAAGGAGCAGCGCCGCACCGGCGGCGCCCAAGCGGCGAGTGAAGAAATTCGGATTCAGGGGCATCCTACAAACATCACTTGTTGACGCTCCGTGTTGCAGCGGTGTCCGTTGCCGATTTTCGCCGGTCCCGCTTCACACGGATCTCCCGATCGATGCCCAATCCCAGTTTCCCGATGGCTTCCGCGCGGACCACCAACCACCGCGGCTCGGCGACGACGTCCAGCAACCGACCGGTGGATACGGTACCAGACAACGTGACACCGTCGGCCAAATCACGATTGAGCGCCCGTTCGACGCGCGAGCGGGTTTCCTCCATGAGTGGCTCAATGGGGACGCGGGCTCGAGCGCGCAACTCGGTCACCATATCCCCCTTCTTGAGCCACGCCAGCCCGAGTACCAGGGCGTTGGCCGTGGCCACGTCAAAGTCGAGGTCAGGCACGGTGAGCATGCGGGCCACCGAATCCACTTGTGGCGTTCCCACAAAGTATGCGTCGCCACTGATGGCGCCGTCCATGCCCAGCGCCAGCACGACGCGGCCGTCGCCCAGCGGGTAGAGTCGCGCCTGTTTCACCGCGACTCGGCGTCCGAAGCGGCTGAAGTGTCGCCCGACGAGCTGTTTGGCCAGCAATGTGCTCGCCGCATCGTAGCCAAGCAGACCCTCCAGCAGCAGGTGGGCGCTGTCCAACCACCCGATTGGCCCGGTACCAACGGAGGGAGTGTCGTCGTGATTCTCGCCGGCTGCGGTCCGTACACCAGCAAAGGCCGCGCGAACAGGCGGACATCCGCGATCAGTGCGGTATCCTCAAGCCGCAATCCGCCCAGTCGAACCTGTTCCGGTGCCAGGACCAGCCAGAGACTGTCCTGGATGCGAATGCTCTTGTTGAGGAGATTGTACCAGCGCTCGACGCGCGCTCGCAGATCGAACGCGTGAATCTTGCGATCGACCGCGGGCAGTCGACTCTGCAGTTGCGGCCGAAGCGCGGCCACCACACGATCGGTGACGTCGATGTGGAACATCGTCACCCGACACGCATCGCGATCTGTCTCGGTGACCGGTCGCACGGATCGCACGCGTGATCGGGCGCGGATCTGCCAATCGGCATTCACTTCCAGATCGGTCGTGATGACGACGCGGACCCGCGGCCTGATACTGTCGATCCCACACGAGGCGCTGACCGTGGGCCCGATCATGGGATTGTACCAGCCGCGTCCTTCGTACGAGACGATCGTCGATAGCGTGAGTCGAGTCCCATCGAACGCGACGTCGAATGGGGTGCGCGTGGCGGCGAAGGCGAACGCCTGCCGCTTGTTGGACGGGATCGTGATACGACGGGTCATGTCGCCAAACCGCCGGGGGACCGACTGTTCGAGCGCCGACAGCATCGGCTCCAGCGCATAGCTGATCGGTGCGTCGACGACCGATGGCGAGATGGGAGGAAGGACTTTGCGAGCCACTGGACCCGATCCCGGTGTGGCGGCGGCCGGCGCGGCGGGCGACAAGGCGCTACTCCCGCACGCGCCCAGGAGAATCGATCCGACAAGGCCTCCACCGACCACTGACATTGCACGCATACTCAATAGGTTACCCGATATCGTGCGAACGCACCATCCCTGCGGGCTCCGTCCACCTCAACCATACCACTCCATGCATATCGATCTGGCCTCGCGTATTGCCGTCGTCACGGGCGGTGCGAACGGCATCGGTCTCGCGACGGCTCACCGCCTTGCCGCCAGCGGTGCCCGCGTGGCGATCTGGGATCGCGTGGCGAGTGCCGGGGCAGCAGCGGAGCGCGCGCTCATCACTGCGGGTGCGGATGCGCTCTTTGTGGAGACGGATGTCACCAGTCGTGTCAGCGTCGATCACGCGGTGGCCGCCACGTTGACGCGCTTCGGGGCGATTGACATTCTCATCAACAATGCCGGCATCACGCGCGACGCGCAGCTGGTGAAGGTGAAGGAGGGCACGGTAACCGGCGGCATGAGCGACGCCGAGTTCGACGATGTGGTGGCGGTGAATCTCAAGGGGGTATTCACCTGCACGCAGGCGGTCGTGCCGCACCTGCGCGCGCGGGGCGGACGGATCATCAACGCGTCGTCGGTGGTGGCCTTCAACGGGAACTTCGGGCAATCCAACTATGTCGCGACGAAGGCGAGGAATTGGCCTGACGCAGGTGTGGGCCGCGAGCTCGGTCGACGGAATATCACCGTGAACGCCGTGGCCCCGGATTCATTGCCACGGATATGACCCGAATGCCGCAAGTCGCCTCGACGGCATGATGGCGCCACACCGGTGGGGTCGCCTTGGCACGCCGAGGACGTCGCCAACGCCTACTGTTTCCTTACGTCCCGATTTCGCCGCATTCATCAACGGCGCGGTGCTGCGGGTTGATGGCGGATTGGTCATTGGGACGTGAGGAAGTACCTAGTACTCAGTACCTAGTACTTAGTACCTAGTACTTAGTACCTAGTACTTAGTACCTAGTACTTGGTACTTGGTACTTGGTACTTGTTCACTCAGTCCTTTGGCGCCTCATACTGCATGCGTTCCATGATTGCGGCCGCGCGACGCGTGGCGATGGCTCCTCGAGGAGACCAGCGTTTGGGAGACGGCAGGATGGCGGCAAGCCGCGCGGCCTCGTCTCGTGAGAGTGACGCGGCGCTCTTGCCGAAATGCAGTTTCGCCGCCGCCTCCGCCCCGTACACGCTGGGGCCCCACTCGGCGAGGTTCAGGTACAGATCAAGGATGCGTTCCTTCGAGAGCAGCAATTCCAGCCAGACCGTCAGATAGAGTTCCAGGCCCTTCCTCACGTACGACCGGCCATTCCACAAGAAGAGATTCTTGGCTACTTGCTGAGTCAGCGTGGACGCGCCGCGCAATTTGCCGCCGCGTCTCCGGCGCTCGAGGGCCTTGTCGATCTCCACAAAGTCGATGCCGTGGTGCAGGTAGAAACGGTCATCTTCCGAGGCCAGCACGGCGCGGCGCAAGTTGGGCGAGAGCTTGGCGCGTGACACGGTGGTGTGTTTCGGCCAGATCGGGCGCGCGCCGGTGAACACGCGGGTGACTGTCTGTTGCACCATGACCGAGGTCACCGGCGGCTGAATGACGGCCAGGAGCAGAATCATCGGCACGGGCGCCAGCAACATCAGCATGGTCCCGATGACGACACGCCGTGCGACGCGGCCCCATCGCGACGTCGGGCGTCGTGTCATCGCCGCCCTCAGTCGCTGCGACCACCGCCCCGTGAACGGTTTGAACCGCAGGGCGCTCACGGTTCGCGTAAGTGCGCGGGGGTGTCCGGCGGTTGACGTCGCCAACGACGGTGCTGCCAGAAATACTGCTCGGGGTACCGCCGCACATACCGCTCCAGCATCTCCGTATACGCGAGCACGATCGCGTCGATGTCCGCCTCGCGATCCCGGTGGGCTGCCGGGACGGGATCGATCAGGACCGCATATTTGCCGTTTGCTTCTCGCACGATGGCGACAAACAGCACGGGAACTTCAAAGCGCAGCGCAAAGACGGCGGGTCCACGAGGTGTTTTCGCGGGTCGACCGAAGAACGGGACAAAGGTGCTGGCCAGGCCGAGGGCGTCGTGGTCGCTGACAAACGCCACACAGCGATTATCGCGCAGCGACCGCGGTGTCCGGCGCACGGCATCTTTGTCGTGAATGACTTCCATGCCGATCTTCCGCCGCGTCCGACTGACGTAGGCCTCGAAAATAGGGTTGGCCATTCCGCGCGCGACCACGTCAATCGGGATGCCGCGCGCGGCGAAATAGGCGCCGCCAAACTCCCAGTTGCCGAGGTGGCCGGTAAGCAGGAATCACCCCCGCGGCCGCCGGCAAGACTCTGCTCGACGTACTCCCAGCCTTCTACGCCGCGACGGATGCCGATGGGCTTGTAGACCAGCCGTCCGATACGACCTCCCACCCAGCTGGCGCCCCGCCATCCCAGTAATCGCAGCACGCCTACAACGGCGCGGGTGGCCGCGTATTCCAGTCGGTGCGAAAGGGTCGGAGACTTGGCGTTGCTGGTCATGAACGGCGAAACATAACCAGACGAGCGCCGCACCGATCAGGGGATCGGCGCGGCGCTCGGGTACTCCAAGCCAGCGGCAGCAGGTGCCGCTGGCTTGAATTCACATTCAGTTCGTGAGCATGACCAGCACGCGGCGATTGGTCGCTCGACCGTTATCGGTGGTGTTCGGCGCAATCGGATCGGTCTCGCCGGCCGTGCGGGCATTGATGCGCGAATCGGCGACGCCCTTCGAGACGAGATAGGCCTCTGGCCTGATCCAGGCACGATCCTGCCCAAGCTTCGTTGTATTTCTCGCTGCCAATGGCGTCGGTGTTACCGGTGACGTCGATGGTGCGTGCCGCGTTGGTGGGGGCAATCAGCGACTCAGCGATCTTGTCCAGGATGACCTTGGCTTCGGGCGTGATATCGCTCTTGTTGAATCCGAAGTTGATCGCGCCGATCACGATCGGGCGAGGCGACGGGCCAACGAGACGAACGGTGTCGATTCGCGAGATGAACTGGTGTCTCGCTGAATCCGCGTCACCGTGACGGTATCGTACTGAATACGGGGTTTCGGCGGGTTGGTGAAGAACGACAGGCTGAGGCCAGCCTGGGCGCCCAGATTGAGTCCCGTCGCCCGCGCGACCGGTTTCGCATTGTCGTCGGCCGGCATGATAAAGGTGCCGGTTCCTTCCACGCGCGCCGACAGGCGGTTGTTCAGGATGAAGCGGAGACCAACCAATCCCTGCGGGCCACCACCGCGTGGTGCGACCTGACGTACCCGACCGTAGGAGTGATATCCGTAGCCGGCACCCAACAGCAGTTTTACACGTTCGGCCAGCGGGTGATTGTACGTCATCCGGTACGACCACATGGCATCCGACACCTTGCGCAGCGAATCGCGTCCACTCTCGCCCGTCATCGGCTGATTCACGTCGGCGTCGGCATAGCTCAACTCCAGCTCGGCCAGCCAGTTACGGAACGCGTAGATGCCGACGCGGCCACCAGCGCCCAAGGTCGGATCCAGCTTGAGGGTGTCCATGTACTTGGTGTAGCGACCAAACCCGCCAATTTCTGGCACCCTGTCGTTGAGCGTCAGCAGAGGCGGGAATTGCCAACGCCATCGCCGCAGCGATGACAGCGCCAAGCGTGAGGCTGCGTAGATTGCGCATGTTCGTCTCATTGAATTGGGAATGCTCCCGAACGCACAGGATCGCCAGCCATTTGGCGTGGTGCCCGACAACGTCGAAATTGCATTCGCGTACTAACAAGTTCCTATTTACCAGATCATCTGGTAATAGGAACATACACTACTCCGCTGTCGGGAAGGCCCTTTCGGTGAAATCGTCGCGTCCGCTTCAACGTCTGGCACAGATGGGCTTGATCATCAACGCGCTTCTGGCTGGCGTCAAATTGGCGGCCGGTCTGGTCGGCAATTCCACGCATTGGTCGCTGATGCCATTGAAAGCGCAACGGACTCGATCGGTTCGCTGGTGGTCCTCAGCGGACTCCGGATCGCGAATCGCTCGCCGGATGACCGCTATCCGTTCGGATACGGTCGCGCCGAACCGTTAGCGGCGGCCACGGTGGCGGCACTCATGCTTGGCGCGGCCGCTGGCATTGCCATCGAGGCCATCCGGGAAATCCGGACGCCGCACCACTCGCCCGCCGCGTTCACCCACGTGCTGGCGGCAGTCATTGTGATCAAGGAGGTGCTGGCCAGCCGTGTCCTTCAAGGCTGGCGAGGCCGCCGGCAGGTGTCGTGGTGGAAGCGGACGGCTGGCACCATCGTTCGACGCCATCACCTCCGCAGCCGCGTTTGTGGCATCAGTGTGGCCTTGATTGGGGGCCAGGGGGGAACTGGCCGATGATTGGGCCGTGTTGGTGGTTTACGGTATGATCTTCATCAACGGCACCAGGCTGTTGCGCAAGGCCATTCGCGACCTGATGGATCGGGCGCCTGATGCGCCACTCTTCAATGCGGTAAGCGACGCCGCGCGACAGACGCCTGGAGTTCTCGCCATTGAGAAGCTCAAGATTCGGAAGAGCGGCATGGGCCACTACGTGGACATTCACGTGCAGGCGCACGAGGGCACATGACGCCGCACCGAGGGGCACCAACCATTCACCATCTGGACCGGGCCGACTGCGAAGCGTTGCTGCGTCGACACCATGTCGGACGGTTGGCGTTCACGTTTCACGATCGGGTCGATATCGAACCGATTCACTATGTGTTCGAGGACGGCCATATCTTTGGCCGCACGAAATTCGGCACTAAGGTCAGCGTGCTGGCGCATCATCCGTGGGTGGCGTTCGAGGTGGATGAGGTGGATGGCCTGCACGCATGGCAGAGCGTCGTGGTGCATGGTCAGATCGTCTTTCCGGACCCCGAGGGCGCGCCGGTGGAGCATCGGCAGTATGCGCGTGGCGTTGCCACCTTGCGTCATCTGGTCCCGAGCGCGTTCACGTCCCACGATCCGACACCCGATCGGGATCTGGTTTTCGCCTTTTGTGCATGACCTCCCGGGTCGCGCCGCGATGTCGGGGGATACGGCGCATGAGTAACGGCAACGGCAACGGCAGGAAGTGGGTGGTGCCTGACGCGCTCAAGTCGCTGCGTCTGGCGCCGGTCGATCGGGATGACCGCGTCAAGTTGGGCAGCAAGGCCGCGCTCGTTGATGACGCACCACCGCAGAAACTGATCGAGGACGCCACCCGCGCGCTGCTGGATCGACTGACCGCGCTGCAGGACGCGTTTCACGCCGATCGCCGGCATGCGCTGCTGCTGGTGCTGCAAGGACGTGACGCCTCGGGCAAGGACGGGGTGATCAGGACAGTCTATGGCGCCTTCAATCCCACGGGAGTGACGGTGGCGCCGTTCGACCCGACCACCCTCTGGAGTTGCGTCACGACTTTCTGGCGTGTGCATCAGGTCGTGCCGCCGCTGGGCACGGTCGGGGTGTTCAATCGCTCGCACTGAAGACGTGCTGCGGCGTCCGCGTGCGCAAGCCGGCGCGGAGTCGGTGGTGGCGGCCGCGGTACGCGCAGATTGTCGCCTTCGAGCGACCCTGGCCGACAACGGCGTGATTGTCCGCAGCATGCTGCACGTTTCGCGTGAAGAACAGGCCGGCGGGTTTCGCGAGCGGCTGGACGATCCGCGCAAGAACTGGAAGTTTCGCGTCGACGACCTGAAAGACCGGGGCTGTGGGACGACTACACGGAGGCCTACCGCGAGGCGCTGACCCGAGTGCAGTACGCGAAAGGCCCCGTGGTTCGTGGTGCCCTCGGATGACAAGACGGTTCGCAACTTCCCGATTGCCCGCATGCTGCGGAAACGCTGGAGCAGCTGGATCCGCGATACCCGGAGATGGACCCGGCAGTGCGCGCGGCCGCACGGGTCTTCGGTAGACCTCGACACGGGTGGCAGTTCGCTTCGACCCGGGTGGTCGGTGGCTCAGGGGTGAGTAAGTTCTCGTTCCGTCCGCTTACTTGAGGTTGGTCGGCTGCGACGGGACGTGGCGCAGCCCGGTAGCGCACTTCCTTGGGGTGGAAGGGGTCGCAGGTTCAAATCCTGTCGTCCCGATGGTGATAAGGCGAAACCTCGACCGCATTTCGGTCGAGGTTTTGTCATTTCGCGCCATCTTCGGCAGATGCACTGCGGCTATTCCATTCAGTGACATCTCTCGCCGTCGGAGAAGTACGGGGCTGGCGTTCCACCGGGTTACCGGCTCCGGTTCGGCCTCTCCCGTTCCTGTACGAAAGCACCGGAGTGGAGACCCGATCTACCAATCGGCTTGACGCGGTTCCCAGGAGCCGCGAACTCTTCGCGTTCCACCGGCCGAGTCGCGCTGGCCAAGTGACCGAGGCGGAACCGCTGTGGATGCCGCTGATTGACGGAAAGCCACATCCGTTTTCGTCCTGCGTCCTTCGACCCTGCGCACGCGGCTGACCGCAATGCCTGCCGTCGACGGAACGATGGTTGTGGCCGGCTCAGGTAGGGCTTCGCTCGACGTGTTCTGGCGCAAGGACGACGGGCCGGTCTGGTCGCTTCTGGCGTGAAATGACCATCCAATCGGACTGGTGAAGCCAGGAAGCAGGCGTTACCGTAGCCCAATCGCAGCATCTTTGGGATCCTTTGCTCCCCTGGCGTGGGCGTAGGGACAAAATCCATTGTAGTGCGTATCGATCGATGCGCCGCGAGACCCATGCGACCAATTCTACTAACACTGGCAGTCGTTGCTGCGTTGGGTAATGCGCAGGCGCAAACCGGAACTGTTCGCGGCAAACGCGAAGATGCTCGAGCCGCTTCAACGAGCGGCAAGTGTCGGTTCTTGCGTGAATCCCGCCGCCTGCTTCGATCGCTTCGCGACTCAACTCAGGGCGAGTTCGATCGCCTCACGACCATGGGAAACGCTGCGGTGGCAGCTGGAGCAGCCGCGGACACAACCTTGGCGCCAGACTCGATGTCGTCGCTTACCGCTCCGGCGCTGAACGGCGACAACGTGCTGGTGGCCACGCTGACTGCCCGCGAGATGCTGCGGGCCCGCGAAGAGATGGCGATGCTGGCGGTTTCGCTTGTGACCGCGGCCAGCCGTTGCTGGATGAGAGCTCGTCTCAACGACATCGAGCAGTTGCGCACGAAGCATCTGGCGAGACTGCCGAATGTCATGGTGCGCGACATGCGGGCGGCAGGCAGTGATTCTCTTGTATCCGCCCTGAAGGATTCCGTCCAACAGATCTACGACGGTGAACTCAAGACCTTCTTCGCGGCCCGTGCGGATTCCACAAGTGATCCGGACGTCACAAAGGATTTTGCCATTCTTTGCGTCGCGGATCGCCTCATCAGAAATCGATGTCGAAACGAGAAACGTACTTGCCGGGAATATCGGGTTACTCCGATATGAGGAGGCGGGATACCTCTCGTGGTTTCTCGATGGGCGATTGCGAGATGGTCAGACGGGCTACCCGTTCCTTTTGCGCCGCTCTCTTGAAGGCCGGATGGCCGCCGCCCAGAATGCCATTGACGCCGCCCGCGTCGCGAACGAACAGAAGATACGGAGGTGGGTCATGAAGGGCGCGCTCGTTGCCGGGTTTGCTCTCTGTTGAACTGATGCTGGGGTGGCCTTTATCGCCCTTCGGCTTGCACGAGTACGGGCGTTCCGCACCGGCAAGAAGCGCGTTCCGGTGCTTGGCGGAATGGCAGAACTCATACTGTGGGATCCAGGGGAAACCGTGGTGCTCCTGAAGAACAAGCGGCTGATTCCCATGGACGACCCATTCGGCGGGTACAAGTATATTTCTCCGTGGCGCGGTGAAGAATTCAAGGGACGCCTGTCTCACAAGCTGCAGATGTCGAAGTGGACGAGTGATTCGATCTTTACGAGCGATGGGCTGTCGGTGAATCTTGTTGTTGGCATTTGGTGGCGCATTGCCGATGCCAATCGGTACGTCGCGGCAATCGCCACGAGCCCCACGCCGGAATCACGAACGGATGCCGACGCGCTCGATGACAACGCGAAGCAGTGGATTGAGATGCTTGCCGGATCAACGCTTCGCGAGCAGGTCAACAAGCTGCCGACTGACAAGCTGATCTCTCCCTACGTCCGGGCGTACATTCAGGTGAAGGACGGCATGCAGACAGAAGCCGTGCCGCAATTTTCCGAGCTGCTGAATTTCGCGCGTGACCAACTCGACGCTAAGACGCAGAAGTATGGCATTGAGACTGATCGGCTTGAGGTGCAGGAGTTGGTTCTGACCAAGGAGTACAAGCAAAAACTCGAGAATGTCAGGGCTGCCTTCCTGGCACCCGACGAAAGCCGAGCCCTCACGGAAGCTCGTATGATTGCACTTCGTGAACTCTCAAGCGTAATCGGCAGCGATCGCGTCGGACTCATTGAGATTCTCAAGGTGATGAAGGTGCCGGACGTGATGCTCTCCTCGGTGGCCGGCGGATTGGGCGCCTTGAACACGCAGGGGGCAGTGGACGCGGAGGTCGCCAAAATGCTTTCGGCTTCGCACAATAGTGTTCCCGCGGCACCGGGACCTCCGAAGGCGCTGGGGTCGCAGTAAGGTCACGTGTTGCTGCGCGCTCCGGATGCCGCCTGCGGTGAAAGCGCCGCTGGCGCGGATGCACAGGTAATGGCATCCGCGCCAGAGGACAACACGCGTCTACGGGGCTCAGCGGCGCTGACGGCGGCGCCCAACGACGCCGAGCGTTCCAAGTCCAAATGCCATCAAGGCCCAGGTGGATGGCTCGGGCACGGTCTGAATCTGGAGCACGATGTCGTTGTAGTCCTGATCGCCCGTCGGGATGTCGCCAAAGGCGGCCCAGAAGCGGCCGTGTCCTTGTCGGCACCAGCCGCCCGCTCACTGAACAGGGCGTAGGGGGAACCGTGACGGAACTGCTGGCAGCTCCACGGGTTGCCGCTCGCCGACCGCGCGCCCAGGTACCAATCGGTATTGAAGGTCACGTTGAACACGGTGGTGAGGGCATTCGGGTACGTCCCGACAGCGTAGAGTTTCTGCACCTGCAGTGGACCGCTGAGCGGACCGGAATACGCCCTACCCCGGTGGCCACTCCCAAATTCCCCCAGTTGTGTCAACAAACTCCTCCACCTGACGTGCGCGGGACATGGTGAGGTTACGGTCCCTCTGTCTGCTTCGCAAGACGCGCGGCGGCTTTCGACGCCAGCTCTTGCCCCTCGAATTTGAGCAGATGGCCGTGATGCAGCAGGCAGGTCGAGGAGCGGCGTCACGACGACCGTATCGCCGAGTAAGCGCGCCCAGTCTTCAAACGGGCGTTTCTGAGGTGACCAGCGTCGACGCCTCTTTCGTAACGGCTCATCAGCACGTCGGTGAGTTCGTCACCGGCGTGCGCGGGGAGTTTGCGCAGAAGAGATCATCGTGGATCAGCAAGAGGTCACGACTTTGCTTCCCAGTTGCTGGCGATACGCGCGGAGTTTCCCAGCCTTGCGCTTTCACTAGATCTTTCGATGAGCTGACAGCTTCTTCGCGATACAGCACTTTGTAGCCCCGTTAACGGCGAGTAACGCGAGCGCTTTGGCGCAGTGACTCTTGCCGGTACCGGGTGGACCAATCAGGAGCAAATCCTTTTTCGCATCGAGAAATTGCATGCGGGCCGAGGGCGAGCACATCGCGTTTCGGCAGCCGCGTGTTGTACGTCCAGTCAAAGTCCTTCAAGTCTTTGCGCTCGTGCAGCCTGAGAGCGTGAAGCGCCGTTCGAGCAGCCGCGAGCGTCGCCGATCGAGCTCGTCTTGCACGAGCTACGAAAACGCTTCGAGAAAACCGATCTCGTGCGCCGCGAC
>JADKJT010000033.1 GCA_016720905.1 Gemmatimonadaceae bacterium
GGTGATGGTGGTGAGCTCGCGCGGAGTGCCACCCGCCACAATCACGCCGCGCTTGGCCACCTCGGCTTGGCGCAGCGAGATATTTTAGGGCGCCGCTTCACGTTCCAACTGGACACCCCGCCAATCAACGGCTGTTGGATCTCGGTTTCAGTGAGACCCATCATAGTAGAAGGGGCGGTGCGGTGCGCGTTCGGGACCGACGGTGGTGTGGCGACTGGGCAGCGACGACTTATCCATGTGGATCAGAGATGGCGGATAAGATTGAAGGGGCGGATTCGCGATGAACCCGACCCCCCGACGTTACCGCATCGCGCTGCCGATCGCGAGGTGCGTGGCTACCGCTTCGCCTTCATGATCACCTTGATGACCCCGTTCTTCGCCCGCGGATCGCCATGAAGCCAGTCTCGCTGGTTCACCTTCACCACTTCGATGGATTCGATCTGCTCGGGCTAAAGTCGCTCAAAGCTCGGAGGACTCGACAACCTTCCCGTCGATGAGCAGCAGTCCGTCGAATTTCCGCTTGGGCGACTGAGCGCCGAGTGCACCGGCATTCCATTCCGTCTTGGGCTGGGCGATTCTGACTTCAGAAATCGTGACTGACTGCGATTCCTCCAGCGCACCGGCGACCTTCATCAGGCCGGGCGTCGCCCGGAGTGATGCGAATCTCACTGATCGAATCCCGCTGCTTCGGGGCCGCAACTGAAGTGTGATCCGCTCCGCGCTGATCGCTTTCGCCACCGACTCCTCCACCGGTGTCCCGTCCACCACATAGTGCACCGCGCCGCTGCCGGCCGCTGGCCGTTTGGGCCTTGGTCGCATCCATGCGTTCCACGTCTGCCGGGGTGGGCAACTTCGATTCGCAGGCAGTCATGAGCGCGACCGCCGCCAACAATCCACTGCCAAACCGACGAGCATGCACAAATCACGCGACGGGCGACGTCGCCAGCAGCCAATCTCCGTTCCGGGTACGAACCGTTGCGGGAAAATGCCGGTATGGCCGACGGGAAAGCGGAGCGAAGCGCGGACAACTCAATGAGCAGAGACCGTAGGCCGCCGTAAGCACGCCTCGGCGCAGAACACGTCGATCACAATCCAGTTCAATGGCGAGCCGCATGCGAGCTGGGGCAAACCAAAGCACAGGATGCCACGGCATACGGGCCACGACCCCGCAGGCCAGCACCAGCAACCATGGATCACCGGCGCGCACATGCTCGGATTCGTGGGCGACAACCAGTCGTTGTTCTTCGGGCGGGCAACGCAGCAACCACGCCGGAAGGATGATCTCCGACAGGGCAAGACCCACACGACCGCCGGACCAGCCGTCGGCGCGATGCGCGCTGGCGTTGTCGATTCGTTGCACCGGCCAACGGCGCATGACACGCCGAATGCGGAGATAGCTGACCGCGAACACGCTCAGCGTTACGGCGCTGGCCAACAATGCCAGAGCGGCAGCAAGGCCGCGTTGCAGCAGGGCGGGGTTCCGGGCCAGCTTCGCCTCTACCACCTGCAGTGCGGCTTCGACGGGTACGATGACGAAAGCACGCGAGCGCGCCCACAGCGAGCGAGGTCCGTGCTGCTCATCAACGCGCACCATCGATGCGTCTACGGAAGTCGAGGTGTCCGGCATCGTCTGCAGCGGAGGAGGACTCTCTCCGGAAAGGAGCCGCGATACTCAACGCGACCATGGCGCCCACTTAACAAACGCCAGATCCGGCGGACCGCGCGCTGGGCGGCATGCTGGGCATCGTGTGCAGCGATCGCCGCCAGCGCCATAAGGCCGCCGATGAGGAGAAAACAGCATCCAGCTGCTCGCGGGCGCTCCTCCGCGTCGGCGGCAGTAGCCGAGCAGCCAGCAGCGTGCGCATGCGTTTCCAGCTCGTCCCGCCCCAGGCCTTCGTCATTTACCAACTGGGCGAACAAGCGCTCCGACGAGCGCGGAAGATCGCGTCGCGGATGCGCGCAATAGCGCTTCCCATGGCGTGTTCACGGCTTCTACCGCCGCGAAGTAGCGATAGGCGCGCCCTTCAGCCTCGTCTGGCGGACGACATCCCCCTTCTCTTCGAGGGTCTGGAGCGCCGAGAGAACCGTGGTGTGAGGCCGCAGGCTCATCAAAGCTCGTCCTTGCCCTGGGTGACGATGGCCGAGCCGAGCTTCCAGGAGAGGACGCTCATCACGGCGAGTTCGCCGGGGAAGTGGATTGGGTCGGCCATAGCGGGTCAAGTACGGAAGTTTCCGTAGTATGGCACCATGACCCCGGCGTGTCAACTGGTTTTCCAGTAGTTGGCCGAATTTCCTACTGCAGCTGGATATACAGCGGCACCGGCCTGACTCGAAGAATCGACTCGCGACTGGTGGGCGGATTGTCGTTTGCGCGGCGGTGAACTGCTTCCAGTAAGCGAATTGTACTGGCTCTTTCTTGATGTAACTGTAGAACGAGTCACGCTTGAGCCACGGTGCACCGAAGCCGTCCATGTGCATCACGATTTGCACCTTGGGATCGAGCCTTATGCTGGGCGAGTTCGTCACGCCTTTTCGCGTAAAACGGTGCACGACGAGCACTTTGGGCGGCAGGTTGTACTTGTCGACCAAGTAAAGCGAGAAAACGCGATGCGTAGTTGATGTCGGCCGCATCACTTAGGTGCCGATTTTCTTATCCGGGGCGCGTGTTGTCCTTCATGGGAAAATTCCGGATCGATGCCAAGGTGCACCTCCGGACGCTTCGAAAGCGTTCAAAGTAGAGCAGTTCTTCCTGCAGTGTGCTTTGCCCGTACTGGACGTCGACAAACATGATGGCATTCTTGCGTTTGGCCCAACCGTACTTTCTCTATCACGGTGCTGTCCATGCGCGATCGTGCTGCCATCGCGACCGGCGTCGACCTGCGCCTTTATGGCAATCAGATGCAGCGCAGGTTGTACCGGGTGCGACGGATCGAGGCGATTCCATTTCCGCGACTTGATAGTCCAATCGACGCAGCATGTCATCGATCTCGAACTCGCCCAGAATCCCCGTATGCGCTTCATTGACCGCGGATTGCCGTAGAAGGCAATGATGCGCTTGGTAAGCAGGATCGAGTATGGAAGCGCGGCGGGCATCTTGGGTGGCCACAGCGAATCGAGGTCGCTGTTAAGCGTTCTTATGAAGCGAGATGGCCTCTCGTAAGCCACAGAAACCAACGCGCCACTCGGACGTGTGGACTTCTTGGCGCTGTCAACGCGCTGCGTCTTGTTGGTTGGGCGTTTCTTCCGTCGCCGCCGTGGTCTTGGCGCGTGTCGACTTCACGGCAGGCGGCTTGGTGCTCTGCGCCGCGCGCGCGAGCTGCAGGGACAACCGACGCCGCAAAGAACAGCAGCGCACCGGCGGCACCCGCAAGCGGCGGGTGATGAAATTCGGATTCAGGGGCATCCTACAAACATCACTTGTTGACGCTCCGTGTTGCAGCGGTGTCCGTTGCCGATTTTCGCCGGTCCCGCTTCACGCAGATCTCCCGATCGATGCCCAATCCCAGTTTCCCGATGGCTTCCGCGCGGACCACCAACCACCGTGGCTCGGCGACGACGTCCAGCAACCGACCGGTGGATACGGTGCCGGACAACGCGTGACACCGTCGGCCCGGTCACGATTGAGCGCCCGTTCGACGCGCGAGCGGGAGGAACCTCCATGCGTGGCTCAATGGGTACGCGGGCTCGGGCCTGGCTTTCAGTCACCATATCCCCCTTCTTGAGCCACGCCAGCCCGACCTTGGGGCGTTGGCCGTGGCCACGTCAAAGAAGTCGAGGTCAGGCACGGTGAGCATGCGGGCCGCCGAATCCACTTGTGGCGTTCCCACAAAGTACCCGTCGCCACTGATGGCGCCGTCCATCACCAACGCCAACACGACGCGGCCGTCGCCCAGCCCAGGTAGAGTCGCGCCTGTTTCACCGCGACTCGGCGTCTGGAGCTTGGCTGAAGTGTCGCCCGACGAGCTGTTTGGCCAGCAATGTGCTCGCCGCATCGTAGCCAAGCAGACCCTCGAGCAGCAGGTGGGCGCTGTCTCCTACCACTCGATTGGCCGGTACCAACGGAGGAAGTGTCGTCGTGATCCTCGTAAGCTGCGGTCCGTTTACCAGCAAAGGCCGCGCGAACAGGCGGACATCTACTGAAGTCGAAGTTGCGGTATCCTCAAGCCGCAATCCGCCCAGTCGAACCTGTTCCGGTGCCAGTACCAGCCAGAGGCTGCCCGCGGAATCACCAGAATCTTCTTGTTCGGAGATTGTACCAACGCTCGACGCGCGTCTCGCCGAATCAGATGCGTGAATCTTGCGATCGACCGCGGGCAGTCGACTCTGCGGGTGCAGCCGAAGCGCAGCCACCCCACGATCAGTGACGTCGATGTGGAACATCATCACCCGACACGCATCGCGATCTGATCTCGGTGACCGGTCGCTGCGGATCGCACGCGTGATCGGGCGCAGATCTGCCAATCAACATTCACTTCCAGATCGGTCGTGATGACGACGCGGACCCACTGACCTGATACTGTCGATCCCACACGAGGCGCTGACCGTGGGGCCCGATCATGGGATTGTACCAGCCGCGTCGCTTCGTACAAGACGATCGTCGATAGCGTGAGTCGAGTCCCATCGAAACGCGATGTCAGATAAATTGCGCGTGGCGGCGAAGGCGAACGCCTGCCGCTTGTTGGACGGGATCATTGATGATACTATTGGTCATGTCGCCAAACCGCCGGGGACCGACTGTTCGAGCGCCGACAGCATCGCTCCAGCGCATAGCTGATCGGTGCGTCGACGACTTTCGATGGCGAGATGGGAGGAAGGACTTTGCGAGCCACTGGACCCGATCCCGGTGTGGCGGCGGCTGGCATGACGGGCGACAAAACGCTACTCCCGCACGCGGTAAGGAGAATCGATCCGACAAGGCCTCCACCGACCACTGACATTGCACGCATACTCAATAGGTTACCCGATATCGTGCGAACGCACCATCCCTGCGGGCTCCGTCCACCTCAACCATACCACTCCATGCATATCGATCTGGCCTCGCGTATTGCCGTCGTCACGGGCGGTGCAATACGGCATCGGTCTCGCGACGGCTCACCGCCTTGCCGCCAGCGGTGCCCGCCGGGCGATCCACGGGATCGCGTGGCGCGTGCCGGGACAGCAGCCGGAGCGCGCGCTCATCGCGGCGAGCGCGGATGCGGTCTTCATCGAGACTGATGTCGCCAGTCGTGTCGGCGTTGATCGCGATTGGCCGCCACGTTGACGCGCTTCGGGGCTATTGACGTTCTCATCAACAATCGTCGCAAGCATCACGCGCGACGCGCAGCTGGTGAAGGTGAAGGAGGGCGATAACCGGCGGCATGGTGACGCCGAGTTCGACGATGTGGTGGCGGTGAATCTCAAGGGTCTTCACCTGCCCGCAGGCGGTCGTGCCACACCTGCTCGCCCGCGGGGCGGACGGATCATCAACGCGTCGTCGGTAGTGGCCTTCAACGGAAATTTCAGAACTATCCAACTACGTCGCGACGAAGGCGGTCATTGGATTGACGCAGGTGTGGGCCCGCGGAAGACTCAGTCGACGGAATATCACCGTGAACGCCGTCGCCCCGGATTCATTGCCACGGATATGACCCGCAAAATGCCGCAAGTCGCCCTCGACGGCATGACGGCGCACACAGCTAAACCGGTCGGCTTGGCACGCCGGAGGCGTCGCGAACGCCTACTGTTTACCAGCGGCGTCCGATTTCGCCGCATTCATCAACGGCGCGGTGTTGCAGTTGATGGCGGATTAGTCGTCGGGACGTGAGGCTACCTAGTACCTAGTACGGAAGTACCCATACCCAGTACCTAGTACTAGGTACTTCCAGTACTAGTAACTGACTTGTTTACTCAGTCGGCTGACTCCTTGGCCTCATACTGCATGCGTTCCATGATCGCGGCCGCGCGATGCGTGGCGATGGCTCCCCCAGGAGACCAGCGTTTTGGGCGACGGCAGGATGGCGGGCAAGCCGTGCGGCTCGTCTCGTGAGAGTGATGCGGCGCTCTTGCCGAAGTGCAGTTTCGCCGCCGCCTCCGCCCCGTACACGCTGGGGCCCCACTCGGCGAGGTTCAGGTACAGGTCAAGGATGCGTTCCTTCGAGAGCAGCAACTCCAGCCAGACCGTCAGATAGAGTTCCATGCCCTTTCTCACATACGACCGGCCATCATCCCACAAGAAGAGATTCTTGTACTTGCTGAGTCAGCGTGGACGCGCCGCACTGCAATTTGCCGCCGCGCCTCCGGCGCTCGAGGGCCTTGTCGATCTCCACAAAGTCGATGCCGTGGTGCGGTAGAAGCGGTCATCTTCCGAGGCCAGCACGGCGCGGCGCAAGTTGGGCGAGAGCGCGCGTGACGCACGGTGGTGTGCTTCGGCCAGATCGGGCGCGCCGGTGAACACGCGGGTGACCGTCTGTTGCACCACATTTCCGGAGGTCACCGGCGGCTGAATGAGTTCGCCGCGGAGCAGAATCATCGGCACGGGCGCCAGCAACATCAGCATGGTCCCGATGACGACACGCCGGGGCCGCCCCCCCCATCGCGACGTCGGGCGTCGTGTCATCGCCGCCCTCAATCGCTGGGAACACCGCCCCGTGAACGGCTTCCGAACCCGCAGGGCTCACGGTTCGCGTAAGTGCGCGGGGGGTGTCCGGCGGTTGACGTCCACAACGCGGACGGTGCTTGCCGAAATACTGTTCAGGTACCGCCGCAGATACCGCTCCAGCACCTCCGTATACGCGAGGACGATCGCGTCGCGGTCCGCTCGCGATCCCCGGTGGGCTGCACCGGGTCGGGATCGATCAGGGACCGCGTATTTGGCGTTTGCTTCTCGCACGATGGCAGCGACAAACAGCACAGGAACTTCAAGCGCAAAGCAAAGACGTTGCGGGTCCACGAGGCGTTTCCGCGGGTCGACCGAAGAACGGGACAAGGTGCTGGCTGGGGCCGAGGGCGTCGTGGTCATGACAAACGCCACACAGCGATTAACGCGCAGCGACCGCGGTGTCCGGCGCACGGCATCTTTGTCGTGAATGACTTCCATGCCGATCTTCCGCCGCGTCCGACTGACGTAGGCCTCGAAAATGGGGTTGGCCATTCCGCGCGACCACTCCACCGGACGCCGCGCGCGGCGAAAATAGCGCCGCCAAACTCCCAGTTGCCGAGGTGGCCGGTAACCAAAATAATCACCCCACGGCCTAGCAAGACCGGCTCGACGTACTCCCCAGCCTTCGACCCACCCTGGGCCAGAATTTCTTCCGGTGTGGTGCCGGGCATCGTGGCGGTCTCGATGGACGTTCGGCCCAGACTCTCATACGACCGCCCTGGCCAGCGACTCGACCTCGACGGGCGTGCGTTCGGAAAGGCCGCAGCGATTTGCCGTTCCACCACGCCGCGACGGATGCCGATGGGCCTTTAGGCCGGCCGTCCGATCGACCCCCCACCCAGCTGGCGCTCCCGCCATCCCAGTAATCGCAGCACGCCTACAACGGCGCAGGGGCCCGCGTATTCCAGTCGGTGCGAAAGGGTCGGAGACTTGGCGTTGCTGGTCATGAACGGCGGCATATCCAGACGAGCGCCGCACCGATCAGGGATCGGCGCGGCGCTCAGGTAACTGAAGCCAGCGGCAGCGAGGTGCCGCTGGCTTGAATGACCATTCAGTTCGTGAGCATGACCAGCACGCGGCGATTGGTCGCTCGACCGTTATCGGTGGTGTTCGGCGCAATCGGATCGTCTCCCGTAGGCCGTGCGGGCATTGATGCGCGAATCGGGCGACGCCCTTCGAGACGATAGGTCCTTGGCCTGATCCGCACGATCCTGCCCAGCTTGACGTTGTATTTCTCGCTGCCATGGCGTCGGTGTTACCGGTGACGTCGACTGGTGCGTGCCGCGTTGGTCGGGGGTGTTAAATCAGCGACTCCGGCGAACTTAAGGTCCAGGATGACCTTGGCTTCGGGCGTGATATCGCTCTTGTTGAATCCGAAGTTGATCGCGCCGATAACGATCGGGCGAGGCGACGGGCCAACGAGATTGAACGGTGGCGGTCGCGAGATGAACTGGGTGTCTCGCTCAGATCCGCGTCACCGTGACGGTATCGTACTGAAATACGGGGTTTCGGCGGGTTGGAGAAGAACGACAGGCTGAGGCCAGCCTCTCCAAGGCCCAGATTGAGTCCCGTCGCCCGCGCTACCGGCTTTGCATTGTCGTCTGCCGGCATGATAAAGGTGCCGGTTCCTTCCACGCGCGCCGACAGGCGGTTGTTCAGGATGAAGCGGAGACCAACCAATCCTTGCGGGCCACCACCGCGTGGTGCGACCTGACGTCCCGACCGTAGGAGTGATATCCGTAGACTGCCCCAACAGCAGTTTCACGTTCGGCCAGCGGGTGATTGTACGTCATCCGGTACGCGACCACATGGCATCCGACACCTGCGCAGGAATCGCGTCCACTCTCGCCGTCATCGGCTGATTCACGTCGGCGTCGGCATAGCTCAACCCGCTCGGCCAGCCAGTTCCGGAATGCGTAGATGCCGACGCGGCCACCAGCGCCCAAGGTCGGATCCAGCTTGAGGGTGTCCATGTACTTGGTGTAGCGACCAAAACCCGCCAATTTCTATGGCACCCTGTCGTTGAGCGTCAGCAGAGGTGGAATTGCTAACGCCATCGCCGCAGCGATGACAGCGCCAAGCGTGAGGCTGCGTAGATTGCGCATGTTCGTCTCATTGAATTGGGAATGCTCCCGAACGCGCAGGATCGCCAGCCATTTGGCGTGGTGCCCGACAACGTCGAATTGCATTCGCATCCAACAAGTTCCCATTTACCCAGATCATCTGGTAATAGGAACATACACTACTCCGCTGTCGGAAGGCCTTTCGGTGAAATCGTCGCGTCCGCTTCAACGTACCTGTACAGATGGGCTTGATCATCAACGCGCTTCTGGCTGGCGTCAAATTGTGGCCGGGTTTGGTCGGCAATTCCTACGCATTGGTCGCCGATGCCATTGAAAGCGCAACGGACACGATCGGTTCGCTGGTGGTCCTCAGCGGACTCCGGATCGCGAATCGCTCGCCGGATGACCGCTATCCGTTCGGATATGGTCGCGCCGAACCGTTGGCGGCGGCCACGGTGGCGGCACTCATGCTTGGCGCGGCCGCTGGCATTGGCATCGAGGCCATCCGGGAAATCCGGACGCCGCACCACTCGCCCGCCGTTCACCTTGGCCGTGCTGGCGGCAGTCATTGTGAGCAGAGGTGCTGGCCAAGCGTGTCCTCAAGGCTGGCGAGGCCGCCGGCAGTGTCGTGGTGGAAGCGGACGGCTGGCACCATCGTTCGGACGCCATCACCTCCGCAGCCGCGTTTGTGGGCATCAGTGTGGCCTTGATTGGTGGGCCAGGGTGGGAACCGGCCGATGATTGGGCCGCGTTGGTGGCCGGCGGTATGATCTTCATCAACGGCACCAGGCTGTTGCGCAAGGCCATTCGCGACCTGATGGATCGGGCGCCTGATGCGCCACTCTTCAATGCGGTAGCGACGCCGCGCGACAGACGCCTGGAGTTCTCGCCATTGAGAAGCTCAAGATTCGGAAGAGCGGCATGGGCCACTACGTGGACATTCACGTGCAGGCGGACCCTGCGCTTTCGCTCCACGACGCGCACATTTTGTCAGGATGTGTGAAGGGCGCCATTCGGCTGAGTGTTCCGACCGCCTTGGGTGTGCTCATTCACATGGAACCGTTCGAACCGCACGAGGGCACATGACGCCGCACCGAGGGGCACCAACCATTCACCATCTGGACCGGGCCGACTGCGAAGCGTTGCTGCGTCGACACCATGTCGGACGGTTGGCGTTCACGTTTCCCGATCGGGCCTATATCGAAATCAGATTCACTATGTGTTCGAGGACGGCCATATCTTTAGCCGCACGAAATTCGGCACCAAGGTCAGCGTGCTGGCGCATCATCCGTGGGTGGCGTTCGAGGAGGAGGTGGATGGCCTGCACGCATGGCAGGCGTCGTGGCGCATGGTCAGATCGTCTTTCCGGACCCCGAGGGCGCGCCGGTGGAGCATCGGCAGTATGCGCGTGGCGTTGCCACCTTGCGTCATCTGGTCCCGAGCGCGTTCACGTCCCACGATCCGACACCCGATCGGGATCTGGTTTTCTGCCTTTTTGTGCATGACCTCACGGGTCGCGCCGCGATGTCGGGGGATACGGCGCATGAGTAACGGCAACGGCAACGGCAGGAAGTGGGTGGTGCCTGACGCGCTCAAGTCGCTGCGTCTGGCGCCGGTCGATCGGGATGACCGCGTCAAGTTGGGCAGCAAGGCCGCCCTTGTTGATGACGCACCACCGCAGAAACTGATCGAGGACGCCACGCGCTGCTGGATCGACTGACCGCGCTGCAGGACGCGTTTCACGCCGATCGCCGGCATGCGCTGCTGCTGGTGCTGCAAGGACGTGACGCCTCGGGTGAGGACGGGGTGATCAGGACGGTCCGCGGCGCCTTCAATCCCACGGGAGTGACGGTGGCGCCGTTCGGACCGCCGACACCTCTGGAGTTGCGTCACGACTTTCTCTGGCGTGTGCATCAGGTCAGTGCCGCGCGCTGGGCATGGTCGGGTGTTCAATCGCTCGCACTATGAAGACGTGCTGGCCGTCCGCGTGCGCAAGCTGGCGCCGAGTCGGTGTGGCGGCCGCCGGTACGCCTCAATTGTCGCCTTCAAGCGACTCTGGCCGACAACAGCGTGATCGTCCGGAAGTGCATGCTGCGTTTCGCGGGAAGAACAGGCCAAGCGGTTTCACGAGCGGTTGGACGATCCGCGCAAGAACTGGAAGTTTCGCGTCGACGACCTGAAAGACCGGGACCTGTGGGACGACTACACCGGGGCCTACCGCGAGGCGCTGACCGAATGCAGTACGCGAAAGGCCCCGTGGTTCGTGGTGCCCTCCGGATGACAAGACGGTTCCCAACTTCCTGATTGCCCGCATGCTGGTGGAAACGCTGGAGCAGCTGGATCCGCGATACCCGGAGATGGACCCGGCAGTGCGCGCGGCCGCACGGGTCTTCGAGTAGACTCGACACGGGTGGGCAGTTCGCTTCGACCCGGGGGTGGTCGGTGGCTCAGGGGGTGATTAAGTTCCTCGTTCTGTCCGCCGGCTGAGGTTGGTCGGCTGCGACGGGACGTGGCGCAGCCCGGTAGCGCACTTCCTTGGGGTGGAAGGGTCGCGGGTTCAAATCCTGTCGTCCGATGGTGATGGGCGAAACCTCGACCGCATTTCGGTCGAGGTTTTTGTCATTCGCGCCATCTTCGGCGGATGCTCTACGGCTATTCCATTCAGTGACATCTCTCGCCAAGTCCGCGGAGAAGTACGGGGCTGGCGTTCCACCGGGTTACCGGCTCCGGTTCGGCCTCTCCCGTTCCTGTACGAAAGCACCGGAGTGGAGACCCGATCTACCAATCGGCTTGACGCGGTTCCCAGGAGCCGCGAACTCTTCGCGTTCCACCGGCCGAGTCGCTGGCCAAGTGGACCGAGGCGGAACCGCTGTGGATGCCGCTGATTGACGGAAAGCCACATCCGTTTTCGTCGCGTCCTTCGACCCTGCGCACGCGGCTGACCGCAATGCCTGCCGTCGACGAACGATGGTTGTGGCCGGCTCAGGTAGGGCTTCGCTCGACGTGTTCTGGCGCAAGGACGACGGGCCGGTCTGGTCGCTTCTGGCGTGAAATGACCATCCAATCGGACTGGTGAAGCCAGGAAGCAGGCGTTACCGTAGCCCAATCGCAGCATCTTTGGGATCCCTTTGCTCCCCTGGCGTAGGCGTAGGGACAAAAATCCAGTGCCAGTGCGTATCGATCGATGCGCCGCGGAACCCATGCGACCAATTCTACTAACACTGGCAGTCGTTGCTGCGTTGGGTAATGCGCAGGCGCAAACCGGAACTGTTCGCGGCAAACGCGAAGATGCTCGAAACCCGCTTCAACGAGCGGCAAGTGTCAGTCTTGCGTGAATCCGCCGCCTGCTTCGATCGCTTCGCGACTCAACTCAGGGGGAGTTCGATCGCCTACGACCGTAGGAAACGCTGCGGTGGCAACTGGGCAACCGCGGACACAACCTTGGCGCCAGACTCGATGTCGTCGCTTACCGCTCCGGCGCTGAACGGCGACAACGTGCTGGTGGCCACGCTGACTGCCCGCGAGATGCTGCGGGCCCGCGAAGAGATGGCGATGCTGGCGGTTTCCGCTTGTGATCGCGGCCAGCTGCTTGCTGATAGAGCTCGTCTCAACGACATCGAGCAGTTGCGCACGAAGCATCTGGCGAGACTGCCGAATGTCATGGTGCGCGACATGCGGGCGGCAGGCAGTGATTCTCTTGTATCCGCCCTGAAGGATTCCGTCCAACAGATCTACGACGGTGAACTCAAGACCTTCTTCGCGGCCCGTGCGGATTCCACAAGTGATCCGGACGTCACAAAGGATTTTGCCGTTCTTGCGTCGCGGATCGCCTCATCAGAAATCGATGTCGAAACGAGAAACGTACTTGCCGGGAATATCGGGTTACTCCGATATGAGGAGGCGGGATACCTCTCGTGGTTTCTCGATGGGCGATTGCGAGATGGTCAGACGGGCTACCCGTTCCTTTTGCGCCGCTCTCTTGAAGGCCGGATGGCCGCCGCCCAGAATGCCATTGACGCCGCCCGCGTCGCGAACGAACAGAAGATACGGAGGTGGGTCATGAAGGGCGCGCTCGTTGCCGGGTTTGCTCTCGTTGTACTGATGCTGGTGTGGCCCTTTATCGCCCTTCGGCTTGCACGAGTACGGGCGTTCCGCACCGGCAAGAAGCGCGTTCCGGTGCTTGGCGGAATGGCAGAACTCATACTGTGGGATCCAGGGGAAACCGTGGTGCTCCTGAAGAACAAGCGGCTGATTCCCATGGACGACCCATTCGGCGGGTACAAGTATATTTCTCCGTGGCGCGGTGAAGAATTCAAGGGGCGCCTGTCTCACAAGCTGCAGATGTCGAAGTGGACGAGTGATTCGATCTTTACGAGCGATGGGCTGTCAGTGAATCTTGTTGGCATTTGGTGGCGCATTGCCGGTGCCAATCGGTACGTCGCGGCAATCGCCACGAGCCCACGCCGGAATCACGAACGGATGCCGACGCGCTCGATGACAACGCCGAAGCGGTGGTTGAGATGCTTGCCGGATCAACGCTTGCGCGAGCAGGTCAACTCAGACTGCCGACTGACAAGCTGATCTCTCCCTACGTCCGGGCGTACATTCAGGTGAAGGACGGCATGCAGACAGAAACCGTGCCCCAATTTTCCCGACTGCTGAATTTCGCGTGACCAACTCGACGCTAAGACGCGAAGTATGGCATTGGACTGATCGGCAGGGGTGGAGGTTGGTTCTGCCCAAGGAGTACAAGCAAAAACTCCGGGAATGTCAGGGCTGCCTTCATGGCACCCGACGAAAGCCGAGCCCTCACGGAAGCTCGTATGATTACTTCCGTGAACTCTCAGCGTAATCGGCGGCGATCGCGTCGGACTCATGAATTCTAGGTGATGGAAGGTGCCGGACGTGATGCTCCACTCGGTGGTAAGCGGGTTGGGCGCCTTGAACACGCAGGGGCAGTGGACGCAGAGGTCGCCAAAATGCCACCGGCTTCGCTCAATAGTGTTCCACTGGCACCAGGACCTCGAAAGGCGCTGGGGTCGCAGTAAGGTCACGTGTTGCTGCGCGCTCCGGATGCCGCCTGCGGTGAAAGCGCCGCTGGCGCGGATGCACGGCATGTCCGCCGAGGAGACAACACGCGTCTCTACGGGGCTCAACGGCGCTGACAGCGGCGCTTAACGACGCCGGGCGTTTCCAAGTCAAATGCCATCAAGGCCCGGGTGGATGGCTCGGGAACGGTCAGAATCTGGAGCACGATGTCGTTGTAGTCCTGATCGCCCGTCGGAACGTCGCCAAAGGCGGCCCAAAGCAGCCGTTGTCTTTGTCGGCACCAGCCGCCCGCTCACTGAACAGGGCGTAGTGGGGAACCGTGACGGAACTGCTGTAGCTCCACGGGTTGCCGCTCGCCGCCGACCGCGCGCCCAGGTACCAATCGGTATTGAAGGTCACGTTGAACACGGTGGTGAGGGCATTCGGGTACGTCCCCACAGCGTAGAGTTTCTGCACCTGCAGTGGACCGCTGAGCGGACCGGAATACGCCCACCCCCGGTGGCCACCTCAAATTCCCCCAGCTGTGGCCGGGTCAAACTCCCCCACCTGACGTGCGCGGGACATGGCTGAGGCTACGGTCCTTCGTCTGCTTCGCAAGACGCGCGGCGGCTTCTTTGAGACGCCAGCTCTTGCCCTCGAATTTGAGCAGATGGCCGTGATGCAGCGGGCGGTCGAGGAGCGGCGTCACGACGACCGTATCGCCAGTAAGCGCGCCCAGTCTTCAAGCGGGCGATTGCAGGTGACCAGCGTCGACGCCCTTTCGTAGCGACACATCAGCACGTCGGCGAGTTCGTCGCCGGCCTGGGCCGGGAGTTTCGCAGGAAGAGATCATCGATCAGCAAGAGGTCGGCCGGCTTCAGTTGCGGGCGGTACTGGCGCAGATTTCCCCAGCTCGCGCGCTGCGGCGTGATCTTCGATGAGCTGATGCTTCGCGATACAGCACTTTGTAGCCCCGTTGCACGGCGAGTAACGCGAGCGCTTTGGCGCAGTGACTCTTGCCGGTGCCGGGTGGACCAATCAGGAGCAAGTCCTCTTTCGCGTCGACGAAATTGCAGCGTGCCGAGCGCGAGCATCGTCGCGTTTCGGCAGCCGCGTGTTGTACGTCAGTCAAAGTCCTTCAAGTCTTTGCGCTCGTGCAGACCGGAGAGCGTGAAGCGCCGTTCGAGCAGCCGCGAGCGTCGCCGATCAAGCTCGTCTTGCACGAGCCACGAAAACGCTTCGAGAAAATCCATCTCGTGCGCCGCGACCTGCAGCGCGCGCGCCTGCATCGTCGCACTCATGCCCGACAAGCGAAGCGCGCGCAGGGCTTGTTCAAGTTCGGTGATGGACATGGTCATACGGACACGCCCGCGTCGAGCGTCGACGCCTCGTCGGTCGCGTGTTGCTCCCAAAACGTTTGGTATTCGGTCAGCGCCCGGATACCTGGTCCCGCTGCGTGAGCGGTGGCGCGATGACTGCGCCGCCTGGGCTGCCTCGGCGCGTCGCACGAAGCGCCATCTTGATCGCGGCGTACGACACGCAGTCGGCCGCGAGCAAGCGCGCGCAACCGCTTCGATGTCGGCGCACGCATACGTGCGGCAGGCTCGCAGGCCATGGAGCGCCCGCTGTCCCGGTCGGCCGAGGCGCGCGAAGAGCACCTGCGCGAGCGCCGCCGTCTGTGGGCCGATCTGCGCGGCGCGCGCCAGATACGCGCCGTGTGCCGTGACGGATTGAAAGGCGATCCGATTCGGCCATCACGAAGGCCCCTTTGCCGGCGCGCCTTCTGATGGCGGCGTAGCACCGCCCGTGCGATCCAGAATCTCAATCGCATGCGCATACACGCGGACCGTGACCACGCTCGCGAGGGCCGCTTCGCAAGCCGCGTAGTACGCACCCTCGATCTGCACCAGGCCCGCATCATCGACCGTCCGCACACCCTGCATGAAGGCGCGAAAGCCCTCAAGCGGCAGCGGCAGCAAGTGCGGCTGTTCCTCCCGAAAGAGTTCCAGCACTTGGCGCTTCTTGCGCCCATGGATGCGCAAGGACGCCCAGCGCTCTTCCCACTGCGCGAGCCAGGCGTTCTGCGCCTCCAGCGATTCGAAGGTGCGCCCCTTCAAGGCCGTGCCCTGCGTGTGTTGAATCGCCGACTCGACGGTCCCTTTCCGATTGGGATCGCGCACACGACATGGATCGGCGACGACGCCGTAGTGCGCGAGCATCGCGCCATACACCGGATTGAGACCCGGCTCATACAGGTCGGGCTGCAGCACGCCTTCTTTCAGGTTGTCGAGCACCGTGTACCGGCAGCGCCGCCGAACGCCCGGAGGCCTCTTCCATGCAGCTGCGCCCAGACCAGCTGCGACGTCTTCCACACCACCTTCCAGCTCTTGCCCGAATACTTGAGCGTCATGACGAACAGGATCGGTCGCTGATATTGCCCGACGCGGTGCACGTCGGCGCGCCCCGACCGTAGTCGACCTGCGCTTCTTCGCCCGGCAAGAACTCCAGCACATCGAAGCGCTCCGGCGCCCGGCCTTGAGCGGGCCCGACGAAAGCGTTTGACGGAGTTGTACTGGTGCGTGAAGCCGTGCTGGTCGACCAGATCCTGAAACACGCTCACCGCGTTGCGACCGAGGGCGACTCACGATTCAATCGCGCGCATGCGGATCCAGGCCGGTCGCGAGGCCGTCGCACGGGCGGCACGCAGGCTGCCGAGCGCGGACGCCATGATCCCGTCGTGTCCCGGTGGCCGGGGGTGGGGGCATTTCGCCGTCGATCCGCCGCCATCCGTCGTCGAGCCGGTGGCCACCCAGGCGCCTCCGGGCCTTGGCCGCTCGGGCGTAGCGCCGAATCGTTTTCCGATCCACCCCGTGCGTTGGGCGATCTCATGCTGCGGCGCGCCACGGGCCAGTAGCGTGGTGATAGTAATTCGTAAATGAGCCTTCAAGACGTTCACCTGCCTCCCTCACGGCGGTGAGGGGGGAGGGTAACGTCCAGCGCGCGCGGCGCCTGGAATCAGGCTCACGCTCTCGCGCCAGCTGGGGAGTTGGGGTGGCCACAGGTGGGGATGTTGGGTGGCCGCCGGGGCCACGGCTCCTGACCGGACGGGACAAGGCCGACGTGATGGCAAGCAACTCCAGTCGATATGACCCGGCGGAAGGCGCATAGCCGATTGGCTATCGATGTTCGCACCGCGCGGGAACGACCAGTTCGGCACGCCAGCCGTCGGTCAAGCCGTCCCGCGTTGGAGTTCACGAACGCATCCGGTCGGTTCTGATTCGCGCGGGGCCGTAACTGCCCCGACGCGTACAGAAGATCGGGAAACCGATATTTGCAATTCGAACCGTTGATGATGTCCTGTGAGGTCCCGTCCCAGAACGGGGAGAGGTTCTTGTTGGGAACCGTCATGGCCGTCCAGGTGCCCGTCGTGATCACCTGCGCGTCCGCAGCGACAGGAGCGGCCAACGTGGAAGCGGCAAATACAGTGGCAAGCGCAAAAAGTCTTCGGGTCATTTCCCCTCCGGGATCGCGGGCGTGCTCGGGATGAGAGTCCTCGCACCGGTTGCCGTTACGAAGTATCCGCCATCAGGGTTTCCCGAAATATCCACTCGGAGACGGGCGTTTCTCACCGATTGGATGAGAAGCGACGTGTTCGTCAATTCCCAGTGCGCGTGATCCGCCTCACCTGTTGAGACAATGACGCATTGTCACCCGGCGGCATTCGTCGCGGAAATGGCTCTGCGCGCTCCTCCACCGCCTTGCCCCTCCCTAAAAGGCTGGCATCTGTGTGTACTTCACGATCACGCCAAATCCGGTGTAAGCGCATCCGTAGGCTGATCTTCTGCTCGTTCAGCACGATGAACAGGTCGCTCAGCGGATGGTGAATCAGGTTGAAACGGAAATTGGCGTTGAACTGAGATTGCGACCGCGGATCATTGCGCCAGCGTCGAAGAGACATGTTGGTGGTGAAGCTGTAGTTCGTGCGGACGGTATACAGCAACGCCTCGAGGGCTGGCGTTGGGCATTGTCAATGCCGCCTCGGTGTGCGATGCCCGACTGACGCCGCGACCTGGCGGAGGGCTTCGCTGAGCAATACCTGCTGGGTGTGCTGCCGTGCCGTTCCAGAGCCACGCTTCGATGAAGGTGTAGGTCGACAGGCTTTGCGAGCTGGCGTTGGTCGATCCCTTGGTGCCAGTCGGTCCACGCGCTAGCCGAAAGCGAGGATCGGAGCGATGTCCCCAGTTGATGCGAAGCGGTGTGGCCAGACGCTGAAAGCGGGGGTTCCCGGACAATTCGAAGTATGCACGCTGCTCAGAAAGAATGTGTAGCCGGTATGGAGTTCCTTGGCGGAAATCCGACCATCGAAGGGTTTCGTAGTAGTTACGGAGTGAAGTGCGGATGCATCTCGCGCGTGGCAATGGTGGGGAGCCAAAACAGGACGCGGTCGAATACCGACATCCGCGAGGTACTCGCGGGTATCCGTGCGGCGAAAGAATCCCAGATCGTCAGCAAGCCGCGTCCCTTCCAGCACGCCCGGCGGCGTGGAAGAAATTATCCTCGTCGGTTCACCGACGTTCGCCACGTGTACTGACCGCCCTCACGACCCGGCGTCCGCGCGCCGACAGCGTAGTTGTTCCAGTCCCAGTTGCCGCGCGGTCGAAGTTGGCGTCACACCGGCCACGCGGGTTCCGGTTCCGACGAGGCCGCCGCCAACAACCTCGCGGTCGAGCACGATCAACCCGATATCCGAACCCGGGCGCAGGTTACGCCGCAGTCGAAGCACGTTGTACTGATTGGTAAGCGTGGTGGCCGTGCGGCGCGTTTACGTGGCCAGCGCGCCAATGGTCAGCCCACCGGCGGTGCCGGAGACGCGAATCTTAAACCGGAATGGGCACCGCACGTCAGTCGAGCGACAGTCAATGCGCCGACTGAAGAACAATAGCATATCCTCATCCGGCGTGGGGCCAATTGCACCCGATTATTGCGCGCCGCATCACCCACGTAAATGCCGAGTTCTCAAGAAAGAACTCGCGCTCCTCCAGGAAGAACTGGCTGAATTGCGTGAGATTGACTTGCTGTTCGTCGGCCTCCACCTGCGCGGAAATCCGGATTGATGGTCACATTCATCGCGAGGTGGCGCGTCACGCCACACGTGACGTCAGCCCGGCGGCTTCGCTGGTCACGCTCAAAGGGCCACGACAAATGAACGAACGGTGCGCCCCATGGCGTAGGGCTTCAGGGCGGGTCGCGCGACGTGCCGTCGACGGCAGGCCCTCCAACGTACCGCCGGCGAACGCGTGAAGATAGTGAAGGCCCGCGGAATCGGCACCCAGTACGTCGATTCATTGCGATGACGGATGCGCCGGGCAGTTGATGCCCCAGCCGTCCACGCTCCCAGTTGATATCGCAAGGTGCGGGGATCACCATTTCCACCGTCCACCCGTCGGTCGTGCGTTGGGTCTTCACCGACCACACCGTCCCAACTCATGTTGATTTCGCGGACTTCATTGGCGATCTGCCGGTCACTGCGCGCCGTGCGGTGTTTGTCCTGAACAGATTAGCCCGTTGCGGTGATCTGGAACGTGTCCAACAGGACATCGAAGTCGTCCTGATCCTCCTC